>NZ_JBFWIR010000062.1:0-19432 GCF_050255895.1 Parachlamydia sp. | reverse complement strand
CAATTTGCTTTTTGGTTAGTTGAAATGTGGCCTTTGAAACGTCTGTTTCAAGGATGTATGCTATTATTCGGCGGCGTTATTGCTCCTTTAGACCTTCTGCCACCTAATTTGGCTTTAGTCGCTTCCTATACGCCGTTTCCCTATTTTGGATATTTTAGCGTAAAGATGCTTCAGGGTGGGTTTACAAATGATGAACTAGTTCGTCATGTGTGTATAATTTTGGTCTGGACTTTGATGTTATTTTTGTCTTTTAAGATTTTGTGGAAAAAAGGATTAAAAAAATATGAAGCCGTCAATTCATAAAAGTTTGTTTCGCAGTCTTAGAATCTGGAAGCTATATTTTATCATTAGCTTTAAGTATTTTGCTGCGTATAAACTTTCATCTATTTTGACGATTTTGTTTTCGCTGATTTTTTTGGTTGGGGAGATTCTTTCAGTCGATGTTTATTACAACTTTGAAGATGTTATTAATACCTGGGATAAAAATTCTTTTTACATTCTTCTCGGGACTTTCAATTTAATGGTATGTTTGTATACATTTCTTTTTGAAATCGCTCACGACGAATTTGTCCTTAAAATCAAGTATGGGGATCTTGACTTTGATTTAGTCAAACCTATGGATTCACAAATGTTGTCCTCTATTCAAAGAGTCGATTATCCGAGCTTATTCAATCTTCCCATTCCGATTTGGCTTGTTTACCTTGGAGTGCAGGGATTAAGCCTGAATGTGACCATCATAGTATTTACGATGTATATTGCAATGGTATTGGTCGGGGTATTTTTGATTTACCTGACACACCAATGTGCTGTCGCATGTGCATTTTGGTTTACAGATTCAAGTAATATAACAACTCTGTCCAGTCAAATGGTTCAATTGGGGTCAAGGCCAATGCAGGTATATCCTAAAGCCATTCAATTTGGATTTAGTTATGTCATTCCATTTCTTTTATGTACAAATTTATCGGTCGACATTTTGAAGCAAGAGTTTCAAATGAAAAATTTGATGATCTTGCTTTTCGGGACGTGCATATTTTTTTTCCTGGTCAGGGTTCAATGGAATCTGGGCTTAAAAAGATATGCAAGCGCAAGTTCATGAACAAAATAAGGATTCAAGGAAAACTTAATGTTTAGGGATTATTCGTCTGAAAGCGCACCTGATTTTCCAAAAAAGCTTGGCAAAGAGATTGGCTGTTTTGATGATGCCGACCTTTATTTTTACTCCGATTTTTTCCTGTGAAAATGTTTTTTTTGCTTCACGTTGATATTGCATAAATTCATCCGGAATCGAGCCTGTTTCTGGATGTTCTTTCTCAAAAAATTTGGCAACTGCCTGCGCGCACAATCCCGCTTCTTTCAAGCCTTTATTAAATCCTCTTCCCAGGATCATTCCAGAATTCGCATCGCCAACTAAAAGAAATATTTTCCCATTGTGGTTTTTTACACTTTCTTTACTTCGGTAAGTGGCGAGTTCAATTGTTGAAACTTTTGCATCTGTGTAATCTGAATGGGTTGTCAAATTTTTTAAAAAGTTTCTGTAAACGCGATACACTTTTTTATCTATCTTTGATTTTTCCTGAATTTCTTCTAAAGACCATGGATGACGGAATGTGCCTTTCGCATTCTCTGTTCCACTTGGTTTAAGTGCCTCGTATGTCTTTTTATCGACAACAACGTTTAAAGTGACTGGCTTTTGAGTTCCTTTATTGGCTTTACTCATCAATTCGAAATCAACAAAACCGCCTAGGGGCATTGCAGAGGCTTCGAAAAAATTTCGTGGTTTAGCATCTCCTACAGTTTGATACTTGAGTTGGACGACGTATTGGCGAGTCTTTTTTTCTGCTAATTTGTTTCCCATGACTTTTTTTCTGACGACACTATGGGCCCCATCGGCTCCGATGACAACTTTTGCATTTCGTAGGATTTGGAGTATTTTTTGATCGCTTTCAGGGGACGAAGTGTCATCTAAGAGTCTTTGAAGATGATCTTCTGTCAGTTCATAAGCTTCTTTTCTTTTAACTTTGATTCCCTGTCCTTTGGCGATTTCTTTTAAATCAGCTTCTATCTTGTCTGTGGGGACAAAATGTTTTTTCCACTCTTTAAATTTAGCTTTTAATTGCTGAATATCTACTTGGGAGCTGTTTTCTTTGTTTCTGGAACGGTGGAGGATATGAGAAATTTTTGCGATTGAATCGTTATGGATTTTAAGGCCGTGTGTGCGTGTCGCTGTGGGACGTTTATCCAATACACATATCTTCAATTTCTTATTCATTGCCTTTAGAGCACATGCTGTTGAGATTCCTATGGGGCCGGCACCAATAATCACGACATCATAATCAACTTTCATATGTATGACCTTTGTTAAAAAACAAAAACAATAATAAAAATTATAGTTTTAAATTGGTTAAAAGTCAATGACATTTAAAGTTTGATTAATTTCCTAAATGATATTCTTTAATTGATAGTTTTTTTAATTCTTCTATTCTTTTTATCCATTTATTTTTTAAATGTTTGGTGTTTTTATCAAATTTATAACTTTCAATGATTGCATTTAAATATTCCCAGTAACCCATATGATTGAAATTTTCATGTTGTGCTAATAGTTTAAAAAATGTTGTGTGTTGATCAATTCTTTCTAAGATTAACGTTTTGTCTTTTAAGCATGTTTGTAAAAAGACTTCATGCAATTCTTTCACCATCTCGACCAGCGCATGTCGTTTTATGCGATGGGCATCATTGACAGGTAATCTATAGGTGTCGAGAACGAGGTCTCTTTTTAAAACATATAAGTGCAATTTTACATCGATTTTTAGATTTTCATAGATCACATTGTTAATGGCGTTTTTTGCTAATGAGATGGGATCAATAAGATTCTCATATTGATCCTGCTCGATTTCAGAGGCTCTTTTAAGTGGATCTGAAAAATGGTTAGGGAGAACCTTGCCTGTGAATATGTACTTGATTTTGATGTCTATCATCTTTTTTTGCGCAGCTTCTAATATTTTTTGAATCTCACTAGCATCAGGCAGGGGCGAAAAGACGTTGTCAAAAATATTTCTAAATCCTCCTAAAATAAGGAGTGCGGCAATCGCGCTTGAACAATTTTTTTCAGTTGCCTCTTTCCAATTCAACTGTTTCAGAATGTTAAATCCTTGAAGGATTAAATCGGTGTTTAAACTGTATAAGGTGATTTTTTGATCTGCTGTCCGATTTAGGTCTTTTAAATCATTAAAATACAAATGGCAATTGCTTGGATTGTCAGATCGGACGCGATGTTTTGACAAAAAGCTGATATACTGTCTTGATGTTTTTAGAGCAATGTGGCCAATATTGCCTTTAGCTTTCCAAATATAGACTGTAATGGGGCTGAGCATGGATATTCTAAGAGAATTTAAACGTTCTCTTTGCTTTTGAGTGGATTGGCAGGCCAGGAGGGTATTCGTTAAAACCGCTTTTAAAGTTGGGGGTGTTTTTTCTCTAGCGGATAGATCCGCACATATTTTTTTCAGGTCCTCCACTTTGTTTTCATCCGATCCGATCATTTGAATGTCTTGCAATAGACGGGTCACGATTTTTTTTGTGCTAAGCTTTGTAAACGGAGTTGCGCTGTACCATTCTAACATGAACTTTAGGGCTATATGAAATTGCAGATTCTCCAGCTTGACACAATGCTTAATCTTGCGCTGTAACCGATTTTTTAAGCTGTAGGATGTTTTGGTTGATTCAAAAAAAATGATCGCATATTTACACACATCAACTAAATCCTGGTTGGGATGTCTACGTCCCATGTAGCTTACAGGTGGATAGCACTCCAGTTGAATTCTCTCAATAATGGCGTTGGTGGCGGGATGAGCTTCTTCATGTTCGCTCTTAGCATAATACCAGAGTTGCGTGGCTAAGGTTGTTGGTAACATGACAAACTCCTTTTTTGAAAAGATTTTGTCGATTTAATTTTTTATGTACAAGTTCTAAAAACTGACGAGAGAGCCTTCTTTCTCTAGCTAAATCAAAATCCATTGTTTAATGAATAAATTTAGGCAGAATATTAAATGGTTGTTAGCTTGAAATTTGAGTATAAACAGCACATCTTTTCCTTGTAATATAGCCATTTAAAAAGGGGCTTATGCTATAATTAGTTTCGTGTGAACAAATATATTTTTTAATGGCCCCTATGAAGATTGGCACGAAAATTGTATCTTTTTATTAAGAAATGATACATGCTTCTATGGTCTAATGTGATTTAAAACGGACTTAAAGGGTACTAAACCTATGTCGGCAAAGTTGATTGCAGAAGATGGATTGCTTAAAGGGCTAGCCCTTTCCCTGAATATGGGTGATCAATGGGTGATTGGGCGTGACCCAGATGAGTGCCAGCTTTTGGTGGAAGATCCAGAGGCTTCGCGTAAGCATGCTATTTGCCGCAAAACTCCAGAAGGCATTACCCTGGAGAATCTTAGCACCACAAATCCCGTACAAGTTAATAATCAAGAAATTAAGGCTCCTTATCTTTTGCATGAGGGAGACAGCATTAAAATTGGAAGTGGCACTTTTCGCTTTCACGTTGGAACGGATGCTGATACTCCGGAGTCTAATTCGGTTGATGTTCCAGATGTGACTCAACACGTTAAAGAGCTCAAAGAAGATTTGTTAGATGAAGAGCCGGAAGAAGAGGACGCCGCCGAGTCCGTATCATCTGAGCATCAGGAACCAAGTGAACCTCCTATTTCGCAAGAGGCTAAGCCCGATCAAAGTGCTGTAACTCCTCAGTCAGCTCAAGATCTTGTCGCTGAAGATGGCGCACCTCTAGAATCGCAGCCAGAACAAGTTGAACAGCCTGACGAATTACCTGCTGCAGCACACTCAGAATCATCAGAGGAACAGGCAGCAACGCCAAAAGAGGAATCGCCAGAGCAATCGGATCAGGAGCCACAGGCTGAGCAAAAAGTAGAAGAGCCTGAAGCTGCCGAAAGCGAGCATCAAGAAGAACCGGTTGCATCAGCTGAAAAAGAAGAGACAAAACCATTAGAATCTTCAGAAAAAGAAGAACATAAAGAAGAACCAGTAGAAACACCTATGAGTATTCCAAGCGAAGTAGTAACCCCAAGTCATGAAGAAAAAAGTTTGCCTGAGCAGTCTGTAGATGATGAGCCTGAAACTTTTACAGCAGAAGATACCCTTTTTGATGAAGATGAAGGGGGCTCGCTTGCCGAGATTAATTTTGGTTTGGAAGAATCTGGCCGCTGGATGCTCAAAGTCATTGGAGGTCCTAATAACGGGGCAGAATTCTCTCTTCAACCTTCCAGTAGTTATGTAATTGGAACAGATCCTAATGCATGCGATGTTGTCTTTCATGATACAAGTGTTTCTCGAACGCATGCTAAAATTACGATTGATGATCAAGATAATCTTTTTATAGAAGATCTTAAAAGTCGCAATGGAACGCTCGTTGATGGAGAGCCTCTTAAAGAAAGAAGACCTCTTGAGACAAATGTGGTTGTTACGATGGGAACAACGTCGTTCATCATTTTTGACAGAGAAGGGGAAATGCATACCATTATCTCTCCTTTGCTGCCTTCTATAGTGAAAGTTCTGCAAAGAGAAGAAGAAAAGCCCGCACCTCAACCAGATGTCGTTTCTGAAGAATCTCCTGTTGCTGAAGTTCCTCCTGCTCCAGAGCTAAAAAAATCAGATAAATCCGCACATGCTTTAAGCGCTTTTATTTTAATTGCCATTATTACAGGTCTTTTTGCATTGGTTGGCATGGGAATTGCAACTCTATTTCAAAGTAAGCCTGTTGAAAGGCAAGAAGTCGCAGATTCCGATAAAAAGATTGAGGAAGCATTATCCATGTTCCCAAGTGTCAAGCATTCCTATAATACGTCAACTGGCAGATTGCTTCTTGTTGGACATGTTTTGACAGGGGTTGATCGGAACCAACTTTTATATAATCTACAGGGGTTGCCCTTCATTAAAAGTTTAGATGATTCTGGCATTGTAATTGATGAATATGTATGGAAAGAAATTAACCAGGTGTTAACACGCAATCCTCTTTGGAAAGGTGTGACTGTACATGCACCGACAGCGGGTCACTTTGTTTTATCGGGTTATTTGGAAACGCGTAAGCAAGCCGAGCAATTGTCGGATTACCTGAGCTCTAACTTTCCCTATTTGGACCTCTTAGAGAAAAAAGTGATTGTGGAAGAGGATGTGGTTTCAAATGTGACATTCCAATTGCAAAGCCATGGAATGCGAGATGTTAAAGTAGCGATGCATGAAGGGCAGCTCACTTTGACTGGGAATGTGGATCCTAAAAATTTGAAGAATTACGATGTGTTAGTTGATGGTTTTATGAAAATTCCTGGAATTCGGTCCGTGCAAAACTTGGTTGCAGAAAGAGCCCCTGCGAGTGCGATTGAAAACATCACAAGCCAATACCGAGTAAGTGGGTTTTCTAGCCAAGGCAATACCATCAGTGTGGTTATTAATGGCCGTATTCTCCAAACGAACGACGTTTTGGATGGAATGACCATTAAAGAGATTAGATCGCATATGATTATTCTTGAAAAAGATGGGAAAAAATACCGAATTGATTTCTAGGGCTAATGAGAGAAAGGGTTGTTGTAAACGAAAAACTTTAACTCCCTTGCAAAATTAACCCTTTTATGCTATAATAATAATAGAAAGTTGTGTAGTTTTACTACTTGCATCCTATCAAGTTGAGGTTTTCATGTTTGGACTTGAAAAACAAAAAAAAGATCAAAAGCCCGAAGAATTCATGTTCGAAATCGAAAAAGATCTAGCGGATCCTGTGAAAATGCGGGCATTAAAACAAAAAATTGAACTCCGTATTCAAAAAATCAAAGAGATTTTGAGAGGAGGAGAGAATAAAGAAGAGTTTGATCAATATGGCGCTCTTCTTCATGGATATACATCCATGCTAAAAGTGATCTCGCGAAGTAAAACAAAAAAATAAGTGTAAGTGTTCAATAGGGGAGTCCATTGAGATCAATTTTTGTCGTTTATTAAATAACGCCTAAATGATTAAATGGATACCCTATTGAACACTTACAATAAAAGATTTAAGGATGAAGCGATTCAGAAACGGGGAGGCCGAAAGGTCGACTTAAGGAAATGGAATTTCCAGTATGAATCACTGGCAAACTTATTCTCCAGTAGTAATTAATTAATCTAGGAGGATACTATGACAAGCCCAGATCGTTTTGGCGGAACCGGCTCAGTTAACATTCAGTCAGGGTTTAGTGTAAAAAGGCTATTTGAAGTTGTTAACGATGCGACTGTTAGCGCGAAAGCCAAACTGCTTGAAATTAAAAATAGACGTAGCGCGATTAGTATCGGCGATATGTTCGAAATGCAAATGTTAATGAACCACTTATCTCAACTATCAGAGATGTCTACAGCGGTTATCAGTGCAGCGAACTCAGCGATTACTAGAATGGCTCAAGGTATTAAAGGTTAATCGGCGTAGACGACTACGGTTTATGACGAAGCAGCGATCGTTAGCTGAAAAGCTATATGGTCGCTGCTTAAAACTGGTTAATGGATGGAATTGACTCAACCATGCAAAAGAGGATGCCCAGCGGATGGATACGGATAAGAAGAAGCTTTATAACTTTCTAGATGACTTCCCTTTGCTAATCGAGGCTGGTTTTCTAGCTGTTAAGCAATTGGACGAAATCAGCGCAACACGCATTTTCCATGCTGCAGAAGCGATGAGCCCCGGGCATACAGCCCCCCAGATTGGGCTAGGCTATATTGCATTGAATAAACTAGAAGTAAAAGAAGCCACTCGCATTTTTGAAACTGTGATTCAACAAGAACCTGAAAATCATTTAGCGCAAACTTTTTTAGGGATTTGTTTTCTACTGACAAAGCCAAAGAGAAAAAAAGGCGAAAAGATGATTCGCGAAGCTGTTGATAAAACAAATGACGCAACGATTAAAAATTTAGGTGAAATTTCTCTCGAATGGGCAGAAAAAGACCTTAATAAGAAAAAATCTCCTTTCTTCCCTGATCGAGAGGCGGAAAAAGAAGAGTCTAGTTCATCATAACCTGGATGAATAGTGAGTCGGAATTTCCAGCCGAATTTCAAAAAATAACCAGGCGTGCATGATCGTTAACTCTCTCATTAATAAGGAAGTTAAATCATGGCTATAGAAAAAATAGAAAAAGTATCAAAAATAAGCAAAGCTCTCCAAGCGCAAGAGCCTATCGAAAAAATCCCCGATAAGGATCGTTTCGATGCTTTAATGCAGCAACAAACTGCAGTAGAGTCGACTCAAACGCAAGAAACGGCCAATGCGAGCCGTGAACAACATTCATTAATTGATGCTGTTGGAGATGCCAGCCGTGCCAATGTAAATGTAAATAAATATCCATCTGCGGATCAATTGGTGGCGCAAACACAGACTGTTGTAAAACAAATTGATTCTATTCGAAATACTCTCGCGACTTCCGATCTTGAGCTCAACGGTTCTGTTCGCAATCTCTTGCGCAACAAGCTGTCTCATGTTGATGATAACTTGAAGGTGGCTTTGCAAAAAGCGGGTGTCGAGTATACTCCGCCAGAAGTCGCACCTGTAAAAACAAATCCGATTGAACACTTTTTGGGATTGCTAACCCATTCTCAATTTCAATTGGAGCACCTGGCCAATGATGTGCAGATTATGCATGCTAACCGTGCGGAAATTAATCCCGCTAACATGCTACTTATCCAGATCAAGGTAGGGTTCATCCAACAAGAGATGGAGTTTTTTACGAGCGTTCTGACTAAATCACTCGATTCAACAAAAACGATTATGAACGTTCAAATTTAAGCTGGCCGTCGAGAGCTTATAATGCATAACCTAAAGCAAGGAGGGAAGGCTCTTTTTTGCCATGAGTTTGTATTTTTAGCTGGGCTCTTTTCAGGGAAGGGAAGTCACAATGTCTTTAGATGATGAATTCGATAAATTAATTGGTGAATTGGATGACGTACAGCTAACAACTGTTAACGGAAGAATCACAGAAACAGTTGGGATGTTGATTAAGGCCATCGTTCCTCAAGTCAAAATTGGGGAAGTCTGTCTTGTGAAAAGAGAAGGGGAACCCCTTTTAACAGAAGTTGTGGGTTTTACCCGAGAAGAAGTTTTTCTTTCCCCTTTAGGAGAGATGACAGGCATTGGGCCCTCTTCTGAAGTGATTCCGACTCGCCTCCCTCTCCACATTAAAGTTGGTCCGCAATTACTTGGACGTGTTTTAAATGGTTTAGGTGAGCCGCTTGACGTGGCTACAAAAGGACCTCTAGAATTAAATGAAGTTTATCCTGTTATTCAAGCTCCCCCCGATCCTTTGAAAAGAAAGCGTATTGTAGAGCCTATTTCTGTAGGAATTCGGGCAATAGATGGTGTGTTAACCACAGGTTTAGGGCAGCGCGTCGGCATTTTTGCGGCAGCCGGTGGAGGTAAGTCTACCACACTTGGGATGATCGCGCGTAATGCGATGGCAGATGTTAACGTGATTAGCCTGATTGGTGAACGGGGGCGTGAGCTTCGTGACTTTATTGAAAAAGACTTAGGACCTGAAGGTCTTAAACGTTCTGTTTTGGTAGTGTCAACTTCTGACCAAGCCTCTCAGCTGCGTTTAAATGCGGCTTATGTAGGCACTGCGATTGCCGAATATTTCCGCGATCAAGGAAAATCCGTCATTTTGATGATGGACTCCGTGACACGTTTTGCGCGAGCCCTGCGTGAAGTGGGGCTGGCAGCTGGGGAACCTCCTGCGCGTGCTGGTTACACACCCTCTGTCTTCTCTACTTTGCCAAAGCTCTTGGAAAGAACAGGAAATTCAGATGTTGGATCCATTACTGCATTTTACACCATTCTGGTAGCAGGGGATGACATGAATGAACCTGTGGCCGACGAAGTTCGCTCTATTCTCGATGGACATATCATTCTCTCTAGTGAGCTTGCGCGCCAGTACCATTATCCTGCGATTGACGTTCTTTCTTCTGCTAGCCGGGTCATGCCTTCGATTGTGCCAAAAGAGCATTTACAGCTAGTAGGAAAATTGAAAGAAGTTTTGGCAAACTATAAAAAGAACGAACTTTTGATTAAAATTGGGGAATATAAACGGGGCGCCGATAAGGCAGGGGACTTTGCCATTGATCACATTGATAAGGTGAATAAATTCCTTAAGCAAGGGGTTGATGAAAAATGTTCCTACCAAGAAACCATGCAACTATTGCGCAGCATGTTTAAATAAGCGATGAGGTTGCAAATTTATGGCTAAAGTGGTCTATCCTTTACAGCAAGTTTTGCAAGTCAAGCAGAAGCGTGTTGAAGATGCTGAGAGGGTTGTTGCTGATAAAAAATTGGCCCTTGAGAGAGAGAAGGAAACGTTAGCCAAACGTGAAGCCGAACGAGATAAGGTCCTTGAGCATTTGAAAGCTAAGATGGATCAAATGCGTTATGAAATGGATCATGGGACCACGAGTCCTAAGATTTTACAAATGAAGGTGTACATTAAAATTGTACAAGAGCGTTTGAAGGTTGAAGAAAAAAAAGTTGCGGATCAAAAAGAACAGGTCACTGTCGCTGAAAAAAATCTTGAAGTTGCCAAAGAAGAGCTGAAACGCAAGCGTCAAGAGGTGGATAAACTGATGACGCATCGCAAAGACTGGTTGCAAGAGCTGAAGAAAGAAGAAGAGATTATCGAAGGTCGCGAACAGGACGAACTGGGATCGGTGATGTATATGATCCACCAAAGAAAATAATATTTTGTTAATAATGGAGTGTCAGTATGGGTCCAAATTTATCTGTAACTAGCGATGATGCAGATCGATATCGCAGTGAAGGCCCTGATCGTAAATTACTCAAAGATACTTTCAAAGTTGTTCACAAGGATGACGCTAAGGAAGATTCTCAAAAGAAACGCAAGAATGTCGCGGATAAAGGGAAATTCACGAAAGCGCTCGATGCTGCAAACTTAAAGGCAGAGCAAGAAGAAGAAGCTCAAAGTAAACCTTTATCCCCTTCCCTTTTTGATTTGGCGAGAGGTCGTAAGGGAGCAGGAGACAAGGGTATTGAAGATAAGAGCGCAAAAGAACAAGCTGTGCAAAATCAAGGCGAAGAAGAATTTGAGCAGTCTCGCAGTCAGATCGCTCAAAGACCCTACTTTGTCCCACATGCTGAGAAGAAACCTGAAGTCAAAATGGAGGATGTCTCCATTAATCAGAATGACATAGAAGATTTTGGAGCGGGCGTTGATTCGAAGAAAAAGAACGGTCAAAACCCTGTTCAGGAATTGCCTAATCAACCGTTAGTCAATCCAATGGTTGTCAAAACTGAGCTGGTTTCGATCTATACCCCCACACCCCCTATTGTTCAGCCTGTGAATATGATTGATCGGATCAAAGAAATAGTTGACCAAATAGGACAAATCGATCTATACAGCATAAAAGAAGGTGGCAAAACGGAAACTGCCATCACATTGAACGGCATTAATAAAATGTTCGATGGAGCGAGAGTTGTTGTCTCAAGCTATGATACAGCAAGAAATGAATTTAATATTACTTTTGAAAACCTCACGCAACAAGCGAAAAATTTGCTGGATCTCCCTAAAAACCAAGAAGCTTTAATGCAGACTTTGGCACAAAGAGGGGAATGGATTGTGCACCAAGTGACAACGACTACAATTATGGAAAACCGTCCATATCTCGATGATACTCAACTTGCTAAAGATGATCATCAGCGGGATGAAGATGAATCACAAGGACAGGGCAGGCAGAAAAGACAAAAAGGATAATAAGGATCTATTTGAATTAATTGCCATTTCGTTATAATCCTTCGCACCAGACGTTCAATTGAATGCAAATGAGAACCCATTTCAAAAAAGATTTTCATAATGACTGCTACTGTTCCCTATTCATGGCTAAAAAACCTGTCTCCTGAATTTGTTCGAAAGGATGAGGTCCCTTTATTTGGCTACCCTCCGGCTTTTCCTTGGGAAGCGTTTGCGCAGCAATTTGCAGAAACATTTCAATTAAAAGAGGCGGCTTTTATCCCCTCTTTGCCAGAATGGAAAAATGAAAAAAATCTCTTTTCTGATTTTGGTGAACCATACGTTATTCGAGAATTTAGAATTTCCTCGATTGAAGGTCCCGTTTGGTGGGTCATGTCCCAACAAGATCTTCTTTTTTTAATGGGATTTTTATTGAAAAATCAAACGCATCCCGAATTTGAGGCGGATCATGATTTTTTAAATGCATTTGTTCAGTTTTTGAGCCTTGAATTGATTCACGCTTTTAAAAGTGTGGAGTTCGATCATTCTCTCTCCATTCAAATTAAAGATCCTGCTTCTCAGCCAGAAGGCAATTCCCTATGTGTAGATGTGACAGCGAAAGTGTCTCCAGAGCATTCTGTTAAAGGTCGACTCATTTTATCTGATCAGTTTTACAAAGAGTGGAAAGCGCATTATGCACAAGCCAATGAAAATGCGATGTATCAGACACCTAATGCGGATTATTTGGAAGTGGTGGTGCATCTAGAAGCGGGTAAAACGACTCTAAAAGCCGGGGAATGGAAAAAATTAGCTTTAGGCGATTTGCTTATCTTGGATTCCTGCTCTTTGAAGCCAGGCGAAGACGCCGGCAGGGTCCTTTTAACTATTAATGGAAAACCCTTTTTCCGAGGAAAATTAAAACAAGGGAACCTAAAAATTCTAGAGTATCCCCTTTATCACGAGGTAACTGAACCCATGGCAAAAAATCATTCAGAATACGATGAAGATGAAGATGAAGAGTATGATGAGCATGAAGAATCTGAATTCGAGGAAACGGAAGAAGATGAAACTGACTATGAAGATGAAGACGAGGATGAAGATTACACAGATGATGAAGACGAAGAATATACAGAAGATGAATCTGCTTTAGACCATGATGAAGAGACAGAAATTGAAGATCATGAGCATGAAGAGCATGAGCATGAAGAATCTGAAGTGGAAGAATCAACAGAGCATGAGGCTGAAGAAGAAAGTCATGTAGAGGCTGAAAAAGCTTCCACTACAAGTAAGCAAACTGCACCTTCAATTGACGATATTCCTTTAGTAATAACGGCTGAGGTAGGGCGTATACAAATGACAGTCAAAAAATTGGTCGAGCTTCAGCCCGGAAATCTTTTAGAGTTAAATGTTCACCCTGAAGATGGAATAGACCTTGTTGTAAATGGCAAGCGCGTGGCACGCGGAGAATTGCTTTCCATTGGCGATGCTTTAGGGGTTCGCGTACTAGAAATTGGTTGATTGGTTGAATGTCTTCAAAGTAATGTCTAAGATTCCTTTAAAGTGTTTAAACTTCCTTAAGCTTCCATTTTATTTTGATGATGAGTGACGATTTTCACAAAAGTATCACAAGCCCAGGGCTGCTCCCTCCCCAGCAGCCAGATGCGCATGTGGAAGTTCCTAAAAAAGTCGGTCCTTACAAAATTGAATGTCTTTTGCAAAAGGGAGGAATGAGCATCCTCTATTTAGGCACCCACCCAGAAACAAAAGAACCACTGGTTATCAAAGTTTTAGCTCCTAAATTCTTAGGCCATCCCGAAGCCATTCGAAGTTTTCAGCATGAAGCTGAGGTGATCGCTCTCACAGACGATCCAAATATTGTGAAAATTTATGGGCATGGTAGTTGGAAGGGAGGGCTCTACATCGCGATGGAGTTTGTGCAAGGGATTTCTTTACGGCAATACATTCTTCAAAATCCCATTTCTCTAAAAAAAGCCATTGAGCTCGTGATCGATATTGCTTATACGCTTTGTCACTTACATACACGCGGAATTATCCACCGCGACATCAAACCAGAAAACATTTTAGTTGAGGATTCAGGTCAAATTAAGCTTATCGATTTTGGGATTGCTCAAAAATTAACAGATAAGAAAACACTCCAGGTGGTAGCGCAACACCGTTTGGTGGGGACTCCCATTTATATGAGCCCCGAGCAAAAGGAGAACCCAGAATCTGTTTCATTTCCGTCGGATATCTATTCTTTGGCAATTATTGCCTATGAACTTGTTCTGGGAAAATTAAGCTATGGACAAATTCACCTGTCCTTGATGCCGAGGTCTTTGCAAAAAATTTTGAGTAAGGCATTACAAATCAAACCAGAAGATCGTTATCAGGATATGGTTGATTTTATCGCGGATTTATCCGCTTATTTACATTCCCCTAACTTTCAAAAAGAGCAAAAAAGCGGGGATCGCCTGAGCGAGTTATCAGAAAGTCTTAAGCATGCTCAAACATTACTATTTCCCGATAAGGCCCCTTTCTGGTCCCGTGTAGATGTAGGAATTGCCAATTACAAGGGAATGCGTGTATTTGGGGTTTTCTATGATCTCTTTGACGTCCCGGGAGGAGGGTATGCCGTTTTAATGGGAGAGTCTTCCGAAAAAACGGAGGCGAGTGTTCTTTATACGGCAACACTGCGCGGGATGGGAAGAGCTTTAGCAAGAACTTGTAAGTCCCCACAAGATTTTGTCACGCGATTAAATGATATTCTCATTCATGAAACCACTCGTCAGATTTTTAATTTAAACTATTTGGTTTTATTGCCAGATGAAAACCAGTTTCACTATATCTCCTGCGGGTACGGGCATTTATGGTCTCTATCTCCTTCTGATCCTATTCCAGTAAAAATCCCTTCAGAAAATTTACCACTCGGAATAGATCCCAATGCTGAATTTACGCATGTTTCTCACAATTGGGAAGTGGGGGATTCTATTGTTTTAGATAGCTTGACTCCCGTTTCTCCTTCACATGAAGTTCAGGCCCCTCTTTCTGAGGATGCCATTAAACGCGCCATTTTTGAAAATCGAGATTTAACTCCTCAAAAGCAAACCGAGCATCTTCTCCGCATTGCAAAAAGTTCATCTCCCGAAGCCATCCTCAATTGGCCCATCTCTTTTATCAGCATTTTACGCAAACAATAGAAGTTAACGTCCAAAAAAGAACTATTTAGTCATTTTTCCTGCGCTCTTTTCCGAAAAATGTTGCGTCCAAGAGGTAAATTATGCCAATCTTATACAGCTAATAGGCATAAGCTCGAATCTTTTGATTCAAGCGGGTCGGTAAAATAGACGTTCTTCAATCTGAGTGATTTTCAGTGGAAAATAATTGGATTGTTTGGAATAACTACCTTTTTACAAAAGATGGCCGACCTTACTTTCGACAACAGATACAGCAAGATAATGCAAGAATTATGAAAAATAAATTACGTCAGGTCATTTTTAATAGTGCTTTTATTCTTGCGATTCTTTCGCTAGGGCAAAATTTTTTGGATGGCCGCGAAGCTGATCTCCAAAGAAACCGCCAATCCATGAAGAAAGAAAGGGTAGTTAAAGTCAAATCCAATTTGGCTGCGAGAGAGCTTGAAGACTTAGAAGAGATGGGATGGGAAATAGAACCTGAACAATTTCTTCCTGTCGCTCAGCAAAAAGATCCTCAAATTGCCTTAGAAGCCTCAATTTCATCTCATGAAGAAACGCCTTTGGTTAGAGCCCCATCCCAAGAAGACCTGTCAGAGCATGTCATCGTTGAATTAGAGCCTCCTGCAACTGAAATTGGGGAAGACCTGGCATACGTTGATCCAGAATCTGAAGAAGAGCTTATTGCGCAAGCCGAACCTCCTCAACCCCCGTCAAGGCTTATTTCGATCAATTTTAATAATGTGCATGTTGTTGAATATATCCGTTTTGTCAGCCGCATATCAGGTAAGAATTTCATTTTTGATGAAGCCGATTTGGACTTCAACATCACTGTTATCGCTGAAGAATTAACAACCATCGACAATGTTTTGGCTGCACTTTTTCAAGAACTACGCGTACACGAATTAAATATTCTGGAAGAAGGCAATAATATCCTCATTCATAAAAATCCCAATGTAAGTAGCATCTCTATCGTTGGTGCAGGGGACGTTATTCCGGGGAATTTTGAGCTTGTCACACAAGTCTTTTATCTGAATTCCATAGATTCTGCTAAAGCAGCAGCTGTTGTGCGTCCATTAACGTCAGCAAAAGCAATTGTTGAGATTTTAGAGAACAGCAATAATCTTATCATAACGGATTTAGTTAGCAATGTACGATTAATTGCAAAACTACTCAAATCATTAGATGCTCCTGCTGGTGGGGTCGTTTTAGGGCAATATGTCATCAAAAATAGCTCTCTAGACACCTTGATGGATCTTATCCAACAAATCATGCTTCCGATTGCTCAAGATCTGCCTATTACTTTTGTGCCGCAGCCTACTGCAAATAGTATTTTCATTGTAGCATCCCCTTATCTAGTCGAAAAATCCATTTCCATGTTGCAGCGCTTGGATCAAAACCAGGGGACAACACGTATTTATGAAATGAAAGACTTGAATGTGCAGGGGAGAGCGACAAGCACTGCAGAAGGGGCCGCTGTTCCCGGAATTGCTGCCGAAAATCAAGCAATGGGACGATGGGATTTAGATGCGCAAGGAAATTGGGTATTTAAACCGAATGTTCCTGCAGGAACTGAAGCTGCTCCAAAGGGAACTTGGTACAAAGATAAAAATGGAAATTGGTTTTTTGTTCCGGAAGGCACTACACCTCCTGCATCCGCTACACAAGAATCTTTAGATCGTGTCCCAAAAGGGCGTTGGGAAAAAGATCCCAATGGAAATTGGGTCTTCCGATTAGGTACGGGAGAATCGATTTCAGCCGAGCCTATTTTGCGCAATGTGGTGCAAACGCCAAACCTTCCCTTAGGCGATATTGAACGAACGAAGTTCTTTATCCATAAACTCCAATATCGAAAAGGGGCAGATATTCAACAAGCGCTTTCACTCATTGGAGCAAGCTTAAATCGTCTTGGACAAAGTAATGATGATTTAGTCGCGACAATTAATACGGTTCAATGGCTGGAGTCTTCTAATTCTCTCATTTTTACAGGAACAGTTGAATCCATTAGAAAGCTAGAAGAATTAATCGCCGAGCTCGATACTCCATTGCGCCAAGTTTTCATCGAAATGCTTATTTTAGATATATCTTTAGATGATTCCTTACAATATGGTGTCAACTGGGGAACGCGTTTTGGTGGTGGAAATGTGGCGGGTTCACAGGCCTTTTTATCCGATGCTTCCACATTACCGGCAGCCTTAGATACTACTGGGATTGTTAATAACAGAGGGATTACGACTGGGCAGACATTGCTTCCGAATGCCAGTGGTCTAGCTCGACTTCCTGGTTATAATTTAGGCGTACTTGGGCAGAATGTGTCATTGGGAAATTTGACCTTTGATTCCATTGGAGCCCTTGTTAAAGCGATTCATGATAAAACGAACACGAATATTATCATGAACCCGAAAATCTTGACCGAAGACAATGTCACTGCTGAGATTTTTGTCGGTTTTAACACGCCATTCCAAACACAGTCTATCTCCAACATTGGAGGGACGCCAATTGCGAATAACTTTGAATTCCGTAATGTCGGAACAACATTCAAAGTGACTCCATTCTTGGGGAATAACGACATCGTGACTTTGGAAATTCGTGAGGAAGTCAGTAGTGTTGCCTCAACAACGACTTCGGACGTATTAAATACTGCATTGCCCGGTCCAACGACACGTTTAAGTCGCACGACCACGCGAGTGCATGTCCCAGACAAGTATTTCCTTGTATTGAGCGGAATGATGCAAGATGAGGACACTAGACGAAGGGTGAATGTGCCTTGTTTAGGAGGCCTTCCTATTATTGGAGCTGCCTTTAGCGACAAAACGGTTTCCGATGCAAAGCGCAATATCATGATTTTCATTCGTCCCGAAATCATTGATACAGAAGAAGAAGTTCAAAATGTGACAAAGCACCAACAGGATGTCTTCCGCTACAAAAACGAATCGAAAAGAAGCTGGAAATATGAAGTGGATGAAGCATTGGATTTCTTCAATATTAAATCGACTGAGAAATATGAAGCGTGTGAGGCTTGTGAAACTTTTGATGGAGATTGTCGGTAAGAATGGAATGCTCCGTTGTTAAGTTTTTTTTCCAGAAAGATCTGTTTAGGCGAATCTTTCTGGGAATCGGGATCTTTTCATTGATTGGGTGCCAACCCATTAATACGCAACTTGACCCCATTGTGCAATATTCTCCACCCAAGAATTATATCCAGCATTTGCCCTCGCCTTTTCCTGATTTTACGGAAGATGAGCTAAGGCAATCTTGGGGGAAAGAGCTCTTGATAGGGCAAACTTTTGCACGTGAAATCGATCTCTATCGTGCCATTACGTCTTTTAAAAGAGCGTTAATTTTACTTCCAGATTCGAAATTTGAAAGACGTTTACAGATCGAATATGAGATTGTGCTCTGCTACTACTTTGGACAGAAATATGTTGAAGCAATTGAAGCATTTGAGGATAGTCGTTTGTTTCAAGTAACAGCAGAATTTCCTGCTTTTAATGAGCTCGTATTAGTGCTTTATGAGTGCTACGAAAAATTAGGGCAACCCGAAAAAGCATGTGCGATTTTGGAAACATTGCAGCAATGTAATCCGCAAAAGGCTCAGACGGTTCAATTGTCGACGGCACTTGCGCATGCCGATTTTGAGAGGATCGCGGTTTATAGCAAAGGATTGCAAAGCCAACAGGCGGTTGATCAATTTTTGACGGATTTTCGTCTATGCTCAAAATCTGTTAAAAAAGCGCAACTTTTGAATGCAGCTCTTCCTGGAGCGGGCTATTGGTATGTTGGGCAAAAAAAATCTGCTTTGACTTCTTTTTTGATTAATACGCTTTTTATAGCTGCGGCTTATCAGTTTTTTGACCATGGCAATATCGCGGCAGGCCTCATCACAACGAGTTTTGAGATGGGATGGTATTTTGGAGGGATTAATGGGGCTGGTATAGAGGCAAACCAGTATAATCATTATCTATATCAAACAGGCGTAGAAAGAATGATGGTAAACGAAGGCCTATTTCCTGTTCTTTTATTTCAAGCATCGTTTTAAGAGTATTTATGAAAATGTTTTTTTGGCTTTTACGTTTAATTGTAATAATTCCGATTTTTTTTGGCGGACATCTCTTTGGAGCGCAAGATTTTGATCAGAAATCACGAGAGCGAAATGCGCACAAAAGTCGTCGGGCTTTGAAAAAAAATAAGCCACATCCTCAAAAGAAACCGAAACAAAATTCTGCGAACCAAGAAATGCAGGATTTAGAAGCGATGGGATGGGAAATACAGCCAAGTCATTTTTTACCAGCCAGTGAAGAAGAGCCTGCCAAAACCATAGAGATCGCAGAATCCGAAGCCCCAAGTTCAACCTCTTCAAGTGAATTGCATGAGGGCATATTAACTCGTCAGCAAACGCAATCTCATTTGGCAGATGATCTCATTGCTCAAGAAGTTGCTCCAGCATCTCCTGCAGGACAAACATT
>NZ_JBFWIR010000061.1:0-19568 GCF_050255895.1 Parachlamydia sp. | reverse complement strand
GCGCAAATTCTTCAATTACGTGAAAGGCAAATGCGCAATTTTCACTTAATCCTGATGCTTTCTCAGGGTATACCCATGCTTTTAATGGGAGATGAATATGGGCACACGAAAAAAGGCAATAATAACACGTGGTGCCAAGACAACGAACTCAATTGGTTTCTCTGGGATCAATTAAAAAATCACAACGCCTTCTATCGTTATTATAAAGAGCTGATTCATTTTAGACATGCCCATCCTATTTTGCAACGATCCACATTTTTGGAACCCGATGACATCGATTGGCACGGAGAAGAGCCTTTCCAACCTCAGTGGGAGGTCGACAACCGTTTTATCGCCTTTACTCTTAAAAATCCAAATAAGAAAGGCACCTTGTATGCAGCGTTTAATGCAGATGGATTTCCAATAAAAGTACACATTCCCGCTAGCCCACTCTCCACGCAATGGTACTGGATTGTTAACACCAGCAAAGACTCACCTGACGATTTTCTTGAAAATCCCATTCCCATGAACTTAGAGCATTATGAAATGCCTCCCTATTCAGCTCTCCTTCTGGAGGCAAAGTAAGAAATGATGCCCCATATAGGCGGTAAAACGAACAAGGGCAAATTTTGATGTCTTTGAAGAATGACTGATGACTTTTCAACTTGAAAAGCCATCAGTCATAGAATGAAAGTGACGACATTGTTCGACTCTAAAAGTCGAATAATTGCATGCGAATTTATCTTCTTTTACTCGTTTCGTTTGCTTCATTCAACCAAGAAAGCCCATGCTGAACTAATATAGGGGCAATACTTACACCAATTCCAGTTAGAAATGTGTACTCACGCTTCACTGTTGATTCGAGAAGCCATCTAACTATGCCACCTTTAGGTAAAGTAGAGATCGCATTATTCACAATCTGGCTACTGTAAGAAGCCAGAATAATGGGCAACGCTGTCTCTGCAATAAGACTAACAAACATCAAAAAATTACAAGTTTTAGGATGGATTTGATCGGGGCCTTCTCCTGTATTTCTATCTACATAACGTTTAATTGGATTATAAATCATAGAATGGTAGATTCCCGAATATACCCCTTGAATCAATCCGACATTACCAACGCCAACAAACCGTCCTCCTATATATCCAACAGTTGCTGGAGCTAGTAGATTTCCACTTTTTTCAATAACAAATAACCCCGCTGATGCAATCCCATTCAGGCCATTGTTAATAATAGCATTCGTTGAACTTGAACTACCTATTTGGCTTGTCATATTTACCTCCGTTGGAAATACACTCACGCTAACACATATTTTGAAAATTATGCAAGAAATTTGCTTTAGAGTAGCTTTTGAGCGCCATAATGAGTTAAGAGTAAAAGCAAATTGGCAAGAAATAACATGATCTTATCAATGGGTTTTCTGATTTATAGCATTCGAATTACTCAAAAAAAATATTTTGACATTATTGATTAAATTGAACAGGTAAATTTCGCAATGCCGAGATTGCACAACCAATAGAAGGGAACTTTCTTTGCATGAGGACACTTTTTCAGGAATATTCGTCCCTTTCCCCTTGTTGACAGGCAAAGGATGCTCCCATTATGGAGACATTCTCCGTCAAGCCTCTCAATTGGCTGAAACGTTAAGCTAAGACCCTCGTCACTTTACCCTAGATACAGCTCAAGACGCTCATACTATTGTAAAAAATGGCACAGCCTTTGTCAAAGCCGTGATTGATATAGAAAGTTAGCCCTATTTAAAGAATAAGCATTGCATCGCCATAAGAATAAAAACGGAATTTTTCTTTAACAGCTTTTTGATAGGCTTCGCGGATAAGCTCGTGACCAGCAAAAGTGCTTACTAAGACGAGCAAGCTGGAACAGGGTAGGTGGAAATTCGTCAACAAAGCTTGCATTTTGCGAAACTGGTACCCAGGAGAAATAAAGATATCCGTGGAATATTCTCCTGGCTGGATTATAGATGAATGCCCAGCAGCAGATTCCAATGCACGACAACTGGTGGTCCCGATGCAAATTTGGCGCCCAGAGGAAGGATTATTTAATTGTTGGGCAGCTTGCACACTAATAAAAAAAGACTCGTCGTGCATTTGATGATCGCGAATATCTTCAACCTTTATCGGAAGAAAAGTACCTAGCCCCACATGCAAAGTCACTTCGATTCTTTCAACACCTTTTGATGTTATTCGATTGAGTAATGGTTGCGTAAAGTGCAATCCCGCAGTAGGAGCCGCAACAGCACCTGGATGAGCTGCATATACCGTTTGATAGCGTTCCCCATCTTCTTTAACATCAGGTTCCCTCTTGATGTATTTAGGTAAAGGAATTTTGCCATGCTGCTCTAGCACTTGATTAAAATCCCCCTCATGGAAGAAACGAACACATCGAGCGCCTTCAGGAAGAACGTCTACAATTTCACAAGAAAATGTTTCACTAAAAATAACCTTGGATCCAAGACCCAGTTGTTTTCCTGGCTTTACCAAAACCTCCCAAGTACCGTCGCTTCTTTGAGCCTTAAGAAAAACTTCAGCCTGACCACCAGTAAGCCGTTTCCCCAATAACCGAGCAGGAATGACCTTTGTGTTATTAAAAATAAGGCTATCTCCTTTCTGCAGGAAATCGGCCAATTCATAAAAAGGGATCTCACTTAATATTCCAGAACCTCTATCAACGACCATTAAGCGAGAATGATCTCGAGGTGTGCAGGGATGTTGAGCGATTAATTCTTGGGGAAGATCAAAATGATAAGAGGAAAGATGATAAGGGCTATTAGTCATAAGATTCTGTTTCTGGGGCCTAAAGGGCATTTGGGAAACCAAATGCCCTATAAAATATCTATTTAATTAACTCAATTGTGGCATTAGGAAATGCTTTCGCTAAGATTTGCGCAGCATTATCTCCTTTGCGAGCCATTTCTTCAGCCTCAAAGAGTGTAATGCGTGAAAAAATGGAGTTTTGTTGTCCTGACGCTTTTCCACCAGATCCAGAACCCCACTGAGCAGCAAAAGGTGTTAACACCTTTTCATAAGTACCTGTCCGACTTAAAATCATGCCACGGGTAGCCTTAATAGCCTTTGCCATCGGACTGTCTGAACGAATCTGAACATTCCCTTGGTAGCCAACGCGACTTCCTTCAACTGTCCAATAAGGATTTTTGGGATTTTCTGTCAGATAGTAAGCATGTGTCCGTGCAATAATAGCAACTGCAGCGAGCGCTTCCTCTGGCAGAGGTTCCACGAATTGAGGCTCCAGTATCACTTCTAAATATTTTTCTAGAGGAATCTGGTTGACGACACTCACAGTTCCACCAATATCGTAAACAAGTAAAGACCCTGGATAATCTGTTCCATCTACTGACAATATCGTTGTCAATTGATCTGGAACAACTTTTAATTGGTGAATACCAGGGAATTCTTCTCCCCATCTTAATCCGCCAGACATCGCTTCAATCGGCTTACGTTTTCCTAAAAAACGTGTGCTGATATGCGATTCGTCATGTGGATCGTACAATTGATATTTCCCTTTTACCTCGAGCATTATGCTGGGTTGGTCATGAATGACCAAGACATTTACCGCAGGAGGAGCTGGGGGACTTTGTTTCCATAAAATTTCTGTAACAGTTTCCCATATTCCTGCTTGCGCAGTAATGGAAAATGACAGGCTTGCAAGTAAAAGCAGATTACGCATGATCTTCATCACTTCTCCGTCCTTCCCTTTTTTAATTTTCCTAAGTGTTTGTAGGCAGATTCTGTTGCAACACGGCCTTTGGGTGTACGTTTGATAAACCCTTTCATGATTAAATAAGGCTCGTGCACTTCCTCTATTGTATTTTTTTCTTCTCCAATGGCAACTGCAAGTGTATTCAATCCCACTGGCCCACCATTGTAATCATCAATTAAAACTTCTAAAATTTTTTTATCCATTTCGTCAAATCCAATTTGATCAATTGCCAACATTTCTAAGGCTTTGATCACAATCGGCTGCGTAATGATGTTATTTGCACGCATTTGTGCATAATCTCGCACCCATCTTAAAAGATGGTTCGCTATGCGAGGTGTGCCTCTAGCGCGTTGTGCGATTTCCGCTAACCCTTTCTGATCGATTGTCATATGCAAAATTTGCGCAGTACGACCCAATATTTGCTCTAGAACTTTAGGTTCATAATAATCTAAGCGGCATGAAAATGCAAATCTAGAACGCATGGGAGATGTTAATAAACCGACGCGCGTAGTTGCTCCAACCAAAGTAAAGCGTGGCAATTTGATTTGGATGCTACGTGCATTTGGTCCTTTATCAATCATCAAATCCAGGACAAAATCCTCCATAGGCGGGTACAAATACTCTTCTATGGCTGGTTGTAAACGATGCAGCTCATCGATAAAGAGAATATCCCCTTCTTTGAGATTCGTCAAAACACCTGCCAAATCTCCCGCTTTTTCAATAAGTGGTCCAGATGTCACAACAATATTCGTTCCCATTGCCTTAGCTAAAATATTTGCTAACGTTGTCTTCCCGAGCCCGGGAGGACCGCTAAACAAACAATGGCCGAGTGCTTCGCCTCTTTGTTTTGCCGCACCAATCAACACTTCCAACCTTTCTCGAATAGAATCCTGACCTGCAAAATCGTCTAGCGCTTGCGGTCTTAGAGGGACCTCGAAAGTAGTATCTTCCTGGCAAAACGAAGATTCGATATAGTTTTTTGTTGTCATCTTAAAAGAACATCAGCAATGAATTCAAAAAAATAATCGCCATTAAAATAGGAGCCGAAACTTTAAAGCAAAACCAAAAGTACGATAAAATCCAGGGATAACGCTTAAAAAACTCATGAGATCCCACTTTTAGCTCACTTAAAGCATTCCACACCCCCCAACGTCCGAGCAAGAGAATGAGTGCAAAAAACCCACCTGCAGGAATTAAAATATGTCCACAGATGGATTCAATAAAATCAACAAAGGGCAAACCAAAGAATGTCGTATTTTTTAATAAACTATACGACAATGCACTTGGAATACCGAGAAGAAATGCACCAATTCCACATGCCCAAACAGCAAGATGACGGTTCCATCCTTTTTCATCAATAAGATATGCAATTGTAGGCTCCATTGCTGAAATTTCGGATGTCAAAGCAGCCAAAACCACAATCAAAAAGAATAACACACTCATCAAATATCCTCCTGGGATTTGACTTAACACCCAAGGCAAGGTATGGAAAAGCAACGCAGGCCCAGAGCTCGGCTCAACACCCGCGGAAAACGCAATTGTAAAAATGACCATCGCCGCTATAATCGAGACAAAAGTATCCATCAATAAAATAGGAACACAACTTTTGACAATATTCTCCTCTTTTGAAAGATAACTTCCATAAGTCACCATCGTCCCTTGCCCGACACTAAGAGTAAAAAACGCCTGTCCAAGAGCTGTCAAAAGAACAGCAGGAGTGAGTAAACTCCAATCGGGACTGAATAGGAAACGTAATCCATCTTGTGCGTTCGGTAAAGTCAGTCCTTTTAGAACAAGAAGAATCAAGACAACAAAGAGAAGCGGCATTAAAAACTTATTCCATCTTTCAATTCCTCCTCTAACACCTAGATAGAGAACCGTGCTGCAAATCAAAATAAAAAAGAAATGAAAGGAAACTCCCCACAAAGGGTTTTGCATGAGGGAAGTGTGGTGAAGTGCAACAGCCTCAGTTGAGGCAAAAGAAGATAAATTTCCTTTTACAGCTTCAATGAAATATCCAAAAATCCATCCGGCAACAGCACTATAAAACGAACTCACAATAAAGCCGGTTAACACAGTCATTTTCCCAGGCCATGACCAGATTTTCGATCTACCTAATTTCTCGAATGCACCGCTGGGGCTCGTTTGCGTGGCACGCCCAATCAAAATTTCCGCAATAAAAACAGGAAATCCAATCAATAACAAGCTTAAAATATAAACAAAAATAAAGGCAGCTCCACCATGTTTACCGACGAGATAAGGAAATCTCCAAATATTCGCTAAACCTACAGCAGAGCCTGCTACCGCAAAAATAAAACCAATTCGTGATCCCCACGATCCTCGAACTGAAGCGCTGTTCATGTGCACCTCTATTAAAATAATGAATGAATTGGTGTTTAAGGATACACTTTTTATTCATATTAAATCCAGCAGAGATCTTGATCTATTCTTGTTAAAAAAAATCGAAAAAAAATGTAGAATAAATTTATGGTCCAATTTTAAATATTTACAATTAAGGGAGGTTTTTATGATAAAAACTCGACACATTTTTCCCCTTTTTGCGATTGCGGCTTCCTGTGTACTATTTAACCCATCTACACTCCGCGCAGCAAATATTTCTTCCGTACAAGCTCAAGCCGATGAACAAAATTTTTATAAGCAGATCGAAGATCTGATAGCAAAAGATCAAAAACATCTTCAAGAAGTTCAAGATAGAGCTTATAGCCGGACAGAAGCGCCTATGTGGGCGACTAAAGTAGAGCTCGAGCAAGCTATCATCATGCTAGACGTTAAAAAGGTCCTTTACGCCAATTTTAAAAATACACCTGCCATCCAAAGTCCCCTAGTTCGAGAAAAACTCCTTAGCTTAATGCGCAAAGATAATATTACCATGAGCGATTTAGCTGAACTTCAGTCACTTACAGAGCGTGAAAAACAGCATTTAAGAGATGAAAGCGCTCAAATTCAGAGCCAACAAACACAGCCACAACAGCCACCTGTCCCTGCAGGAAGTGCTCAATAACTTTTTAAGAGTGTCTTAAGAGATTGAGGCACTCTTTTACCTAATACTTTTTAATCGACCAAGACAGTACTCATCTGAAGCATTTTGCAATTAAGCATCCACTTTTCTTATCATTCCGCTTTTAAGAAGTAAGTAAGGAAATTTCAACATTTAATATTTTACATTTGCATAAGAAATAAAACATCGAAGACGAAAGTTGTAAAATGAAAATACTAAAATTAATTAAAAATAGAGAAAATATCGATCCTGAATTGGAAACAACCATTCAAAAAGCAAAATGGTACCATTATTCGCGCATTTGCTTTGTTAAAAGTGGTACAGAATCTGCGATTGCCTCCCTCAATATCTTTGAAAGAGCTTTGGCGTCTTTATCAAAAATTGTACACCTCGATTATAAACAATTCGCTGTAAAAAGAGCGATTCAAGGCATGCGGGAGAAGGAAATAACCAATACCACCCAAGCTATATTAAGCTCCACCATGAGTACATCTGTAGAGCCACGGCAGGAGCCTCAAGCTTCTTCCCTTTCCCCTATAGAGGAACCGGTCCCAAGTAGACCCATCTATCTCTCATTTTCTGCTTATCGCCAGGAGAGGGAAGATCGAGGAGAACCTGTCGATCTCATTGTCGGTCGTGGAACACAGCTTGAAGCTAGACAAGCGACACAAAAGCTTACAGAACAGCGTTATTTCCGGGGGACTGAAAACAAGCCGTATCACCCCTATACGATCGATATTAATCCAGATCTACGTCCTGATTATAAAGCAGCAATAGACAATCTAAAAGAGATGGCTTACTTCCCCGATGAGAGTGTAGACGATATTTATGTAGAACGGATATTTCCAACGACCATTTTACAAGACATGCGTCTTTTTGTTAACGCAGCCCGTATTCTTAAAACGGGCGGCACACTGTTAGCCGATTTTAATGACGGAAGACGCTCGGAAGAGGTACGCAAGAAACAGGTAGAAATCTGGCAAGCTATTTTTGATGAATATCAAATTCCATTTGATATTCAAGCAGACCTCAATAACACGCATGCAAGAAGTGAATTGAATTCTCAGAAATTTGTGTGCACCAAGAAAGCTGATTTTGACCCAACATTTATCATGTACAAAGGGCGGCTTGGGCAGGCTACTCTTAAACTAAAAGGTCTTTTTAGAGAAAACAAACTGAATTTCTAGTGAATTTTAAAATAATGCACAATTGCTGGGGGAAAATTTCTCCAAACATGCACATGACAGAATTCATAGGATTTAGAAAAGTTAGAAATTAGCTTGGACGTTTTTAAAAAATTTTCCCTTGTTTTAGATCCGACTAAAATTTTTTTAATTTCTGGAATTCCTTGATACTCAAAATAAGTAACGATTCCACTTTTTTTAGTTAAAACTTGGTATTGCAAAAGAACAGCCTCCACAATAGACGGATCAAAAGCATTCAGGGGCAATCCAGAAATGATCACATCATAAAAAGCATCTTTGTGCCAATCAAGAATCGAGCAATTGCAAATATGCACATTCGATTTATGAGCATATTTTTTCTCAAGCAACTCGCAAAAAACAGCATCGACTTCCACAATATCTAAATGATCCTGTGGACGCATTTTCTCCAGAATAACATCTGTAAAAACACCCGTCCCAGCGCCGGCTTCAAGATAATGGAAAGCTTCTTGCCCTTCACATTTTCCTACATATTTAGTCATGGCTTTGGCAAGTTGATCTGAGCTAGGGACAACGGCCCCGATTTGATGCGGTTTTTTAAAAAAATTGAGAAAAAAAACGAAGGTGTCAGACGAAAAAAAATTTTTCAACCAATTAAGCATAACACCTTCATTTTTTTTTTAGTCTCCACTCTCTTTTAAAAAAGCAAACGCCGCTCCCGTTGCAAGGCTTAAGAGGACCATAAAGCCTGCGGGCATGAATTTCATGGAAAGGGAAAATCTATATAAAAAGAAGAGACCTAAAAATGTGATTAAAGCAATCGCCAAATAATAACCTTCTCTTCTACTTTTCCACATGAGCCAACCAGCGATTCCCAATAAAATGGCAAATCCCGCCGCCATAAAAAAAGAGACTAAGCTTTGAGCTTTTATATATCCAATAATTCCTCCGATTAGCACCAAAAGTGCGTATATCCAAGTAATCGAGGCGTGAATATTCATTAGAACACCTATTTGATTTAAAATATTTCTTCAAAAAAATTGCGCATAGACCTCCATGCGCGTTGACTAGACTTTTCATTGTAGACAAGCCCTTGCTCATAATCCTTTAAAGCCGGATTTGTAAAAGCATGGGAAGTGTGTCCATAGATGTCCATTTGCCAATCGACGTTAGCATCATTCAATTCTTTCTGAATCGCAACAATATGTCCAGGAGGAACCAAAGGATCTTCATATCCATGCAGAATTAATAAAGCCCCTTTAATTTCTTTTGCCAAAGGCTCAATATGGGCTTTATTTCCTCCTAAAGTATCTCCTAATACACCGTGAAAGCTTACAGCTCCAACAATATCAGCCCCACTTCTGAGGAGTTCAATAACAGTTAGACCACCAAAACAAAACCCGATCGCGCCTACTTTATCAGGATCTACCACAGCATATTGCTTAACAGCCTCTACTGCAGCTCGAATTCTTTCACGCAATGTTTTACGGTCAATAAAAAGAGGTAACATTAAAGCTCCAGCTTCCTCATCCGACTCCGCAGTTTTACCCCCTCCAAAAACATCCGCTGCAAAAGCAACATATCCTAGGTTAGCCAGCTGCCTGGCTTTTTCACATTCAAATTCTCCTAGCCCTTTCCAAGCATGTGCAATCACAATCGCAGGCCTCTTGGCTGCGCTTGCATTATCATAAGCTAGATAACCTTTCATTTTGAAGCCACCTACTTGATAAGACACAGCTTCTTGATGCATATTTTCTCCTTGAATTAGAAAATTAATTCCTTTTTCCAAGAAAGTAGGAGTCTGGATATTTTTTCCGCAATATCTATTTTTCAAAGGGCCCATTATGTTATGATTTTGCGATCAAATTCAAAAATAGGTTCTATTATGACTCATTCTCATCCATATATTCCCCCAGAAGGTCCTCCCCAAGATATCCGCTTAAATCCTGAAATTTATACCAAGATGGGCCAAGAATGTATTTTCAAAATGCTTGAAGATTTTTATGCGGAATTGGAAAAATCAAGTATTCGCCCACTTTTTCCAGAAAATATGCAGGAAGCTTCGAAAAAATCCGCCGCATTCTTTGTTTTTTTGCTTGGAGGTCCCCCTCTCTATCAACAGATGTATGGGGCCCCGATGATGCGAAAACGACATCTCCCCTTTGCGATAGATGAACAGGCCAGACAAGTTTGGCTAAACTGCTTTAAAAAAATTTTAATCAATGCGGAAGATAAATATCATTTCCCGCCTGAACATCTCTTTAGTTTTGTCCATTTTTTAGAAAAATTTTCTGGTTGGATGGTTAATAAAAAAGAAAACTAGCGCATATACTAAAAATCTAAAAATATAGTATATTAATAAATAAAAGTATTTTGAGAGATAATATGACACCTATTATAAATTTTTTTAGGGAAGCAGCCTACTCTGACCATACATACCTCAAAGTAGATAAGCTGGGAGAGCTTTGGACTGTGCAAAATAAATCTGAAAGATCGTCTCTCAGAAAAATTTCGGCATACGCAAAAAAAATTCTAGAAAATTCAGATATCAAATTAGAAGATCGTAAGCAGTTAGCTGTTCATTTCAAAAAAATCGTGGAATCCTTTGAGAATAAGAAAAAAAGTACGCCCAAAATTCTTTTTTTGAAAAAATGGATTAGGAATTTAATCAAAAAGTACGAATTGGAAAAATCCTATAAAATTTTGAGAACCTTTGATCCTTCTTACACAAGAATTAAAAAGAAGAAAGCTAAAGAAATTTTAGCGCCTTACTTTAAAGATAATAGCGAACAAGCTGTAGACTTTTTACAAAAAGCTCCAATTGGGACATATGCTGTTTGGCAGCAAAATAGCAAGAATTTGATGCTCGCATTCCGAATTCCCTCGTCAAAGCACGGCTTAGTCATATCCCAGCCAGTGCCTTTAAATGCAAATTCACCAGCTGAAATCGAGCGTTTGACTACACCGCAAAATCAATTTAAAATTCTTGAAACAAATGGCATAGCTTATCCGACAACTCTCCAAATGCATGAAAATCTTCCTCTAGAAACTGGATGTTATAGCGTATTCAAAACCAAGGGTTATGATGTTGATTATATCATGATCGTCAAAACTCAAGATGGGTTCGTACAGTTCAATTTAAAAAATTCCGAAGATGAGAGCCTGTTTCAGCAGATTGAAAAAAATCTAACACCCGCGAGGCTAGAAAAAGCTGAAGCCCAAAAAGCTAATGATATTTATGTTGCAAATCACAAAAATCACATCGGATACGCAAAAATAAAAATGCTTGAAGACGGACAGTGGGAAGCTCGCATAAAAATGGATGCAAGTAACGATTACCTTCTTGTTAAGGATACGGAACAAAATGTAACACGACTCAAAACTGAAGCTGGTTTTCGTCTATTTTTGCACGAAAAAGGCTATTTTTTTGACAATGAGGAAGACGCTAAAGCATATTACAAAGCTAAAAATAAAGATCTCGAGTTTGTTTTATGGGAGAATAAGGATAAAACAATCTCCATGTGGCCCCGTTTAGTTTTGACTAACTCTCTCGAACACAAACCTTATATCATCCTAGAGCATGAAGATATCCGAACGGGTATTCAACGCGTGTTTAATGAGTTTTATGATACATAATTTTTATTGAAAGCAGCCAGGGCCATACCTTCCTTCGTTAATAAACCTCCGTGCAGTACCATCCATATAGATTAGTTAAGAACGTATTCTCAAGCAAAAATACATGGTTTTATAAAAAAACTAAGCATGAAAATTTTAATTATGTTAAGGTATTCTAACGTCAAAATGTATTAATAAGGAATTATATGACATCGATTCAAGACACATTATATTTTTTTAGAGGCGTCACAAATTCTTATAAGACAACAAACCACCAATATCTCAAAGTGGATCCTAAAAGTGGAAATTTTCAGTTTGAAAAAAAATCCAAGCGATCATCACTCAGAAAAATCTCAGCTTATGTAAAAACAATTTTAGAGAATCAAAATGTCGAAATTCAAAAACGTAAGCAACTCGCCTCTTATTTTAAAATAATCGTGGATTCCTGTGAGAATAAGAAAAAAAATACGCCAAAAATTCTTTTTTTAAAAAACTGGATTAGCAATTTAATTAAAAAGCACCAAATCGCTAAATCCAGAAATATTTTGACAAATTTTGAGAATTCATATGCTTCGATGCCAGCAACTTCTCCCTTTTTAAATGAACTTTCAAAATCTCCACATTTTAAAAATAATAAAGATCAGGCTTTGGACGCCTTAAAAAAGGCGCCTATAGGAACGCACGTCATGTGGCAAAAAGAATTAAATACATTAATATTTGCATTGAGCATCCCTGCTTATGAAAGTCCTATAATTACCTCCAAATCCATTGACTTAGATGAAAACGCTCAGACAAAAATTAATCGCTTAGCAGCTCCTGAAAATCAATTTGAAATTCTTTTAAATAATAAAATGGCTTTTACTTCAAGAGAAGAACTCCAGAAAAAAATGCCTCAGAAAAATAGAGCGTATGCCATCTTAAAAACAGATAATGACACTGATTACGAGATGGTCGTAAAAACTAAGTACGGATTTGCAAATTTTACATTAACCCCTTCCGAAAACGAAACGCTTTTTGAGCTTATAGAAAAAAATCTCATCCCTGAAAAATTAGAAGAAGCTGATATCGAAAACTTAAAAAGAAACGATGATATGATCAGTAAAGACAAAAATCACGTCGGGCATGTTGCAGCAATACAAAATCCGGATGGTTCCTATTTAGTTTGCTTAAAAATTGATAAAAGGAATACCGACCATATGTTTGGGAATTCAACGGCAGAAAAAGTGAATGACCTGAAAACAGAAGCAGGCTTTCGTCAATTCCTAAATGATGAAGGCTACTTTTTTGCTAGTGAAGAAGAGGCAAGAGCGAACTGTAAAAAAAACGAGTTCGTTTTATGGAAAAACCAAGATAAAACCATCTCCATGCTAGTAGAAGACCCTGAAGGTCAATCTTATCTCATCTCAGATAACGAAGATATTCGATTGGGCATGCAAAAAGCATTTGAAGAATTTGAAAAAGTATCCGAAGTATTTTATGAAGGATGATTTTCTCAAAAACCCAACAGCTTTCTGGAGCTGTTGGGTTTTATCTTGTCAATGTGCTAGATACTCTTTTAACATCTGGCTATTGAGAATCTGATTTTTTTTCAAATCGGCAATCGTTTTTAAACCCTTATTTTTCAACTTTTCCAGTATCCCTTGCCCGCCTTCATATTCCGTATCGCTTATTTCCCAGAAGAGCAAAATCGTTCCCACCGAACTTTCTAAGGTCGTTTTATCTAAATGAAATACCCGATTATAAACCATCTGGTAAAGCGAATGCTCAGCTGCAAGACTGCACTCATTTTTTTCTAAGCGACATTGCAATATTTTATAATCGTTTTTAAAATCTGAAAATTCTCCCCAGTCACCCGGAATCCCTTCCAATAATTCAATAACAGCGTGTAAGGCTTTAAGAGTTTCCTTGACATGAAGAACTAAGGCCTCAATTTCTCTCAGATCGGTCTGCTCAATTTGACGGCTCTCCAATTCATCTGCGAGATGTTCAAATAAAACATCTACCTTTTCTTTAATCGTCGCCAAATCTGCCTCAAACGCTTTTTTTTGATGCTGAATAAAGATGCTGATTCGGTTTTCAATTTTCAATATCTGTTTGAGCTCTGCGGTAAAAGCAACCAATTCCTCTTTTGTGAGTTGATTAAATAGCGTCCACCAAATTCTTTCCGGCACGGATAAGCAAAAAAAACCGATATCTTCTGAATGCTCTTTCAAGCATTCCCTTATGATTTGTTTGACCTGCAAGGCATTGGCATGCTCGGCAAACGCCTTTTGCTCTTCCTGACTATACGTGTAAATATGCATCATAAAAGGCAGGGTTTCATTCACGCTTCTTTGCACTACCCCCGCAAAATACATTTCCGATTTTTTTTCTTGGGAAAAATTGATTATACGACTGACAATGTCATCAAAATGTGACAGCTCTTTACGTAAACTTTCCGTTTTTTCTCTTTCTTCTAATTTTTTTAACAGAAGTGAGGATGTGGGCGAATTAAATAGAGCCTTTGCCAATGCCTCTAATTTTGAAAAAATTTCGGGCTCAAAACGCTTTTCATATTTTTCATCCAAAAGAGTGTTCCATTCCCTGAATCGTCTGGCCAGCTTGACTGAAATCGAACCATTATCCTGCACTTGCGAACTATCCTCCACAAAAAGAGATTCTGGGGGAGAAGCTTCCTCAAATTGCAATAGAGAAGAAAACTTGGCTTGATAATCCAATTCGAGAGAAGATAAAGAAGGTACTGTCATAAAGGATGCTCCATGTAATGTCACATCCTTTATTTGTAGAGAATTTGATCTTATTTTTGCAAAGAAAGAATTTTTTACAACTAACAGATTCTCATGCCTTTTCCCAATAATCATATATGGTAACAGGGTGCTCTCTGTTCATTTTTTACATACTACGCACAACGCTCCTTAATCTCCTTGACTTGTCCTTTTTTAAGAATGACTTCTACACCCAATTCATTTTGAAGAAGATTTTTACCTTCTTGTAATTTGTTTCTATCCTTGAAAATATTTAGCCAATTTTTAATGAGTTCGTGACACCTCAGTTTTTCTTCAGTCGTTTTCCTGAATGCCATAGATTTCACAACGAATGTTAAAAAATATTTCAAAACAGCTATTTCATAACCAGGCAGTATTGTGATTCTTGAAAAGTTCCGCAAAAAGCGGTCTAAAAGATCATAAAATTCTAGCATATAATTCTCAAAAACACATATTTCAGGAATCTTCTCTCTATCCGTATGAGCCGCGCGTCGCCCTCCGGATACATCAATGATTAACTTCATAAAATCCGAATAAAATACATCCACATTGGCATTTAGTTGGCTCACATCTAGCTTGTCACCTTCATTTAAAAATGCATAAGAAATCCCCAAGCAAATTTTTGCAAAGTAACTTTTTCCCGAATCTGTTTGAAAGCATTTTTTGAAATAAAGCTCAGATTCGATTAAAGTAGACTTCATGGCATTAAAGAACTTTACTTTTGTTCCTTGGTAATCCTGAGTAAAAGAACTGTAACTTTCCCATTTTTTCCAAAGAATTTCGTAGCAATTCAATAATAACTTGTACCCATGCATATTGCGTTCCTTTAGTGGAATCAGAGCAATCATCTCTTGAACATAGTCAAGAGAAGCAAGAGAGATTCTAAAGGATTTATCATTTCCCCCCTCTGCTAACGAAACTAAATTTTCTAGCAATTGATACTCGATCAGCGAAATAGCTCTTTCGAAATCAGGAGAACCAACCAACCCCTTTATCTTCTCAATTTCATTAGTGACTTCGATAAATTTTCTTTCTGCGATCATTTCACTTTCAGGTGAAAAAGCTTTTCCAATAGTTTTTTGCCAGTAGTTAATTTCAACCAATCTAAGTATTTCCTCATCAGGCGTGAAATCATTTCCTCTATTGTGAATCGTTTCAATAAACAACAAAGGGAAAAAAGCTCCCACAAAATTTGGTGATTTGTTCGCAGTGAAATCGATAAGCACTCGTTCTCCGAGGATTCGCATTTTTTCATAGAAAAACAAATAATTCCCTGAGAAAACTTTTGCACCTAAAGCTTTTTTGAGTAGCATTTCACTTTTAGTTAAAAACTGGTTCTTTTCAAAATATTTAAAAATCATCTCAAAGGCATCTATGGAAATTTTTTGATCTATTTTATAAAACGCTTCTGGAACGTTTATGAATAAATCCATGTCTTCATTTCTCTTGACCGCATTTAACAGCAAAGCCAAACAATCTAAAAGATTTTGTCCGCTACCTTTTGACAAAGTCTTACATAAGTTGATTAATAGCCTTAGGGAACCTTGAAAATCAGATTTTTTTATTTTTAAAAGAATTGTTTCTTTCATCACCTCAGTTTTCTCTATTTCAGAAAGTTCAAATAAAGAGGCTTTGGGCCAATCTAAAGCATGATATAAGAACGTAATGCAGAGTGTCTTTTTATCCAATATATTCAATTCTTTTTTGTTTTCTGATGGATTTTCAAGTTGATTAAAATAAGATTGCATTTTTAGCAATCCTTGGGGTTTCAAAATATCTGCATATTTCCCAAACAATTTAATCCCTTTAACATGTGTATTAGAACGTGAGACTAAAAGAAAAACCGTGTTTTCCACAAGATTCGCTTTCATAGAATAAGGATATTTAGAATTTTGCATGCATGCTTTCAGATCTTTAACAAAATGTTTAACTAACTGCTCCAATTGAGCCCCAAACATTTTATTGAATAGGAGTTGAAAATTTAAAAAATATTCTTCAAACAAATCGTTAAGATAAAACGTTCTAAGATGGATGAAGAGATCTAGAGCTTTTTTGTGATGGCGAGAATCAGAGGCCTTTGCAAGTACGCGGAAAATATCCCGGATGATTTCTATTTTTTTGGAATTTGCTAAACTCAATCCTTGGGGCCACTCATAACAAGAATAAAAATGAAACATTACATAAGATTGCTGTGCAATCGGTGCCGTTTCCTCTACTTTGAACATGGTTGCTAAATCAATCTTGCCTCCTAAAAATTCATTTAAGTAGATATATTGACTTGTTAAAGCATTCATCATGTCAAAATATTTAGTTTCTTTTTCTGATGGATACCCTATTGAACCCATACGCACGAGCTCATTAAAAATAGGCTTTAATACGGCTAAAATAAGAATGTAATTTTTCTCTAAATTCGTTTTCATTAAAGTCGAATCAGAAAATAAAATATCTGCAAAATCAAAAATGCGTTCAAATATTAAGGGATCGGAGACTCTTGGAATAGGCTCCTGGAGGTGTTTTTTCAGAAGTTTTTCATCTGAATTCAATAGTGATAAGAAAATTTTTTCGCTTTTGAGATGATTTGGCAGCTTTTCCCATTTATGCAGGTATTTCTCGTGCTTTTCCGATTGTCTAATCCATAAAATAAAAAAAGCATCCAAATAGCGCCAAAATTGCTTTTCTTTACTAATAAAAGAATCCTTATCAAAAAGGATGCGGGCAAATGCTTTTAAAGCATTTCTTTTTAAAAAAGCATTATTAAATTTCGAAAAATTATCATATAAGAAGTGTAACGATGTTTTGCAAGGATTATTCTTAAGTTGCCCAAGTATCAAATTGCAATTAAGTTCATTGATTTGCGCCCGGCTCAGAAATTTTTCTAAAACAGGGGAGCGAAAGAAATACTTTAAGAATGGGATAAAAGAATTCATCTTTATACAATTTAATAAAAAATGGTAAACATCTTTGCGATACAAAGAAAAAAAATGTATTTCTAAATTCATAAGCTTGCTTTTGATTTTTTTGTGGTTATGCTTAAAGCAAGCTTCCATCACATCATAAATAAGAGTCGCTTTCGGTTGCTTCAGGTAAGCATCCAAAGCTTTTCCAATTTCGACAATCACCTTATGAACTTTAAAATTCTCAATGGATGAACTACGATCTAGTGCAAGAATAAGATTTCCCTCATCCGCAGTAGTTGCCTCCCCTAAAAATCTCCTTTGGAGAGCCTGACATCCTTGTATAAACATGTGTTGTTCACCATGATTAATGAGCTCTTCAATTGATTCTGGAGGAATATTTGGAAAGGAAGATTTATCATGAGAAACAACCTCATCTTTTTCAGAAATTAATTTAAGAAATCTACCATAAAATTCACTTTTTACAATTTCTAAACTACCATCAAAAAAAGAAGTGAGCCCAGTATCTGTTAGCCATTCTTCAGGAGAAAAATCTTTATCTTTCAAAATGAGTGGCATGCAGTCATTTAAACAGGACCATTTTTCCACTGGAAATTCTTTTAAAATATTCTCGTAGAGAACTTTTTTCTTAAATAAAGAGACAAATTGGCCATTTATATTAGGAGATTCACAAAGAGCGATTTTTTTAATTAAATCTTTCCAATACAGGGGATTTTTAACTTCAGTCTGTGAAATCAATAAAACATATGCGGTCAAATGAGCATGTTGAATGGGCGCTGGCACATGCATAAGATGTTTTAATAATTCCTCGCCCCCTCTTCCAATTTGTTGGATGATGTTCTCTTTTCGGCTAATGATGTCAAAAACAAGCTGGAATTGATTTTTTTCGAGACATTCGTCTATCAATAATTTCCAGATGAAATTTCCATTTTCATCTTTGCATCCTACGTCATAAAAACAATTAAAAATATCATGAAAATATTTGTCATTACTCCATAGTAAACTGCGACTCCATTCACACAAAATTTTCATTTGGCTAAGAGAGAGAGAGCGACGAGCTAAATAAATAATCCAATGAACGGCAAAAGCTTTTTGAGTGTATTGTAAAAGATGGGATATCAGACGTTCAACAACATCAAAATCGAGGACGATTTTTGAATGATTTGCGACAATCTCTTTCCATAAATGATGAAAACCTAAAACCTCTTCTCGAGCAAGACAAGAGGTCTTTAATAGGGTTAATGCTTCTTTTTCTAAGTACGCTTTTTTTTGACTTCCTATTTCGCGGAAACTCTCATAAGAACCCAAAAGCTGCACAAGGTCAAAAAAAGTTTGCTTCTCTTCTAATGACAAACTAAAAACAATCAGCTGAATATTAAATGCTTTAAAGATAGGCTCTAAAGATTTAACCTTTAGCTTGCAGCTAAGAAGCATTTTTATGCAATATTCAACTTCTATAGGATATTTACAAATTGTATCTTCTTCTAAAACCTCATCGAAAAAAGCCTTGAGCATTTCTGCGAAGTGGTTTGGAGTACGACTCATTGCAGTTTTTTGAAGACAATTAAAAATCCATACATTTTTTTTATTAGTCTCCTTCTGCAAAAGATCGTTGAAATCAACGCTAGCTAGAATTTTGCAAATCGCATCTAACAATCCTCCCTTCTGAAAAAAGGAGTGAGAAGCAAGAACTTTAGAAAAGAAAAACTCTAAAACATGTTTGCCGGCTTGTTTGTCTTTTCTCATAAGAGGTAATACTTTTAAAATACCTTCAGCAGATCCTAAATACTGAGAGGCATTGATATCCTCCATGATTGCGTTTAACTGAATGGCGAGTAATTCCTTATGATTCAAGTAAGAAGAATAGGATTCAGACACCTGTTTAGCAACAACAACGCCTCTATCATCCGTGATGATAGCTAAAACAAGTCTTTTGATATGCTCAAAAGTAAGATCTGATTGAGGGAGTTTACATGCCTTATTCAAAATTTTGGTTCCGTAATCGATAGACCTTTTCTTTTCTTCTTCACTGACACTTGACTCTGCTTTAAGCAAATATTCAGCAAAACATAATCGATCTTCAAGTTGCCAAATTTGAAAAGTTTTCCCTTTATCCCACAATGCCAGGCTTTCCTCTATCTCTGCGTGTGTGATCAGTTCTCTTAACAAACTTCCCCATAGATTATTTTCAGAGGCGTTTAATATTTTTTTCTTTGTCAGTAAGCATAGTAGCGAGTGCACATATACCTTATAACCTGAATTAAAAAGGATGTTGATGAAAAAAATTAAAATGTCATCGAAAGATTTTCTAAGAGGAGGCAGACAAGTTAGAAATTTTTCATTTTCAAAGAGAGGTTCAGCCAACTTTAAAAAA
>NZ_JBFWIR010000060.1:0-21401 GCF_050255895.1 Parachlamydia sp. | reverse complement strand
AGGCAAAACGCGAGTCCCATCATGATTGCACTGATAAGACCAGGATGAGAAGGCATTAAGCGATGGCCCTGTGAAACTGAGATCGGATTAATGATTCCGAATGCTGCTCCCATAAAAAACAATAAGATTAAAATAAACACGGGTGGAAGTAAAGGGGTAAAATAGAATGTATAAAAAATCGAGGAACCAAAAATAATTGCAGTTAAGATCACGGCTTTTGCTGAATATTTATCAGCTAAATACCCACTTGGGATCATCATTAAAGCACCGCCAAATACGAAAAAGAAATGTCCGCCTCCCATGCAAATCCATTCAACATGTCCTCTTGAAGTCAGTATATCAGGAAGAAGGAAGATAATTCCCCAAAAAATGGAACTGACGCAAACTTGGCAAAAATAGAGCGACACCAGCTCTCGTGAAGAAAGAAACTTTTGAATCCCTTTCCAACTTACAGAATGCTTGTTTTTGGCTAGCAAGGCAGTTGATGTTGCGAATGGGAAAAAGGCGATCAAGAGAATGAGTGCAGCCATGGGTAAAAAAAGATAGGCGGTATTTCCGTCAAAAGCGTGATAACAGTGAGAAAAAGCCAATTGGCTGCAAGCTAATCCGATGGCTCCGCCTGAGGCAAAAATGGCAATAAATAAGCTTTTTCGATGTTCAGTTAGCATCCCTATATGACTAGCTGCTGCAGGGTGAAAAGCACCAGATCCAAGACAAGTAAATAAATAGAGAAGAAAAAGAAAGAAAGGTCCTTCAACGTGAGGAAAGAATAGGCTGCTGGCTGCACAAAGCAACCCGAAACAAATGAGAATTTTACGATGCCCTTTATCACTGAGCATCCCAAAAAAAATTTGCATTCCTTCACCGATAAAAGCGCAGGCTGCGGCGATGAATCCAGCCACCGCTAAATCAATATGGGCAATTGTTTTGTAAATTGGCCAAATCCCAATCATTGTATCGACGAGGAGGTGGGATAACCAAAGTAATCCGACTGTACCATAAATATGCATTTTTTTTGTTGCAAACGTAATAAATTTTGATGAGTAAGTAGGTTTAAGATTTATAGAGGTTTTATTATGCCAAAAAAACAAGTTTTTGAAAAGAATATTTTAATCATTCAGAAGGCAATTTGATGCAGAAATTAGTTTTTTGCATTCTTTTTTTTTAAAACTTTAATGGCATGTTCTGTCAAATCTTTTATATCCGATTCATGAGAAAGCAAATTGAATTCTAATAAGGTTTTAAAGTATTTTGTTGGTGTGATAAAATGATTTTAGTGGGTGATTAATTATTAATATGGGGTCAAAATGGTTCAACCTGATCGTTTTCCTATTAATCCATTTCATTCTCATCAAATAGAGATGAATTTAAATCTTTCTTCTCCAAAAGAAATTCAGAAATTTACTGCTAAACAAGGGGAACTTGGAATAAAACAATTGGCGAATCGAATTTTTCACTTTGCAAAGTATAGAAATTGGATTTCCAATAAGGCTATTTTAAATTCCGTCAAAAATTATACTGAATTTGCAAAAAAATTTCCTGAAAATCAAGAAATGACCAACAAAGTGCACGCGTTAGCCCAATTATTTAAGGGGACTAAGTTAGAATCTCAAGTGAACGAGTTAATCAAAGAAAATCTAACATTGCCCGATGCGGAACATATACTGGAAAGTTTGACAGAAACCGTCACCCAACTTAGTACCTATCTTAAAGATGGGGAGCTTAGTGGATTAGCTCCTGAATTAAACGAAGTCAAAAAAGATATTTTAACGACTTTGCAGGTAGATAAAAAATTTTATAAAAAACTCGCACGACTTCGCAAACAGTTTCCTATTCACTCGCCAGAAGCCACTACCTTAAAATTGCTGATTCAAACAGCTCAGTTGCAGACCAAATTAGAAAGATTGGGACTCGATCCACATTTGGCAAGTGAAGACCCTCAAGCTGTTCAATTTTTGTTTGCGAGTCGTATGATTTACAATATTGTCGGTTTTCAAAATACATCCACCAATGGAAAAGAATCGCATGCTATTCGGCAAGATGAAAACCAAAGAGTCATGATAAAAAAGCAAGGGGCCTGGGTCCTTGTATCAGAAATTATGCAGGATTTAGAGAGTGATGCTTATTCTCATCTAGCTGGTGTCGTTGAAAAAAGAAAAGAGGGGTTAGATGAAAATCAGGGGCGACAAAGATGGAATTATTTTTCTCCTGATGGTTTAGTCCCTGTTGATCGGTATACCCATCCTGAATTATACCCTGTTGAACAGCTGTCGAAAGAAGAGATGGGAGAATTGCTTGCTCATGCGCAGCTGTTTGCACCTGAAGGTGAGCCTTTTCCTGCAGATCCCAATAAAACATGTGTTGTTCAAATCTATACGAATCCGCGTGATTTAACCAAGCATGATGATAACTTTTTTTTGGCAAAGCTATCGGCATCTATTCCTATGCATGCGGGTATTCGAGTCATTAATGCGGATGGGGCTGTCTACTCAACAGGTTTAAGCGGCTTACCAGAAGAGCAACCTTTTAAAGAAGGTCGGAATATCCTTGCGACCGTCAACTCTGCGCCAGCCATTTTAGATTTTGAAGAATTTAGACCTCATGAAGGACGCATTGTGACGAGTATTCCAGTGACACCTGAGGTATTTGAAGAGATCATGTCTACGCTCAATGATTACCGGATGCGTACTGTTAGATTTAATTTAACCCGACAAAATTGTACCTACCTAGCCAATGAAATTCTGAAGAAAACAGGTGTTACAAATCTTTCCAATGAAATGTCATTGGGAAAAGCCTTGGCAGGAACGATTCCTTCTCCAAAAAATGTGAAGTTGATCGGAAAACCGTTGCGGGCCATTGACCAAAAAATGGAAAATGCGATGAAAAAAGTGAAAAAGAATGTTCCAAAGCCAATGATGACAGTTGCACGGGTTCCTCGAAAAGTGATTTGGTTTTTGCCAAATGCAGCGAGTAAATTGCTGATCTTAGGACTCGGAGGGGCGAAGGGGACTTCAAAAAAAACTGGCGAAGGGAATGCATCATTGGATAACAGTGAAGAAATGGCCAATTTCCCTCATCTTTTTCCTTCTGCAACCGAAGTTTTTAAAGATAATTCCATTCATCTTTATCACTCTTTACCGCTTGTTCAGTGGCAATTACAGCAACAATCGACAGTGGTTCATTCCTATCAAGGTAAGCCAGCCATGGGGGTCGTACCTTCTCGGGATGATGAGGAGCTTATGGCGGGAGAGAAAAGAAAAGCCGTTTTCATGAAACGTTATGTAGAAAATTTTCGGTAAGATATACAGGCTCCATTGCGATTGCAAGGAGCCTGTGACCATCTAAGTGTTTTTGCCAGAGGAGGCTAAGGCTTCTTTTAAAGCGATCACAATCGCTCCGCCTAAAAAAATCCCGGGAGATGCAACAAAAAAAGCTAAAAGCGTTCCAGCTAAGATCAAACTGCTGGCTGTACCATACTCTTCGATTTCTTCTTTAATGGATTTAATAAAGGTTAGAATTTCTTCCGAATAATAGGCACCCGCCACAAGACCAACCAGAACGCCTCCATAAAATGAGTTAAAAAAACTCCAGATGATCCCTATCAATAAGAGCACGTAGGCTGCGGTATCACGGGTGTTCTTTTTGGCGAAGCCATAAAAAGTATCTAGTTTGTCTTTTTCAGGAGGAGGCGTTTCTTTGGATTCCTTGGGGTCTTTTTCAGGTTCTTGAGAAGCTGGATCTGGGGGGAGCTCAGAAGACATATTTCCTCTCTTGTTAAATTCAAATTTGATGTATAATCAAAAGGGTGAATGTAGACAATCTTTATTTGAGATAATCTTAAATTCTGTTGCATTAATGTTATTGATCTTTCAATATTAGGAAGAATTATTTCTTGCTGAGAGATATCTGAGGGAACTAAAAAAAAGATTTGAGCATATCAATGCTTGCAGTCATTACGTAAAAGGTTAAGTTAGAGGCATGATTAAGCAGTGGATTTCATGGATTAACTTGGCTTTGATTGGATTTGGAATATTTCTGCTCCTTCTTTCACTTTGGTTTTTATTTTCGCGCCCTTCTCAAATTTCCTTTGTAGAAGTGCAAGAGCCAAAAACAACATTGCCAAAAAGAGCGTTTACTTCATCTGAACAAGCATATGCAGATGTCGAAAACCATTTGTTGCATTTGAGTTTCACCCCCATGACAATTCAATTGCCAGATTTGCGACGTTTTCTCATCTATTATGGCAAAAATGGTCGACCAGATGCGCAAAATGGAACTCTTTTGCATTTCGGTTGGAATGGAGGTAAAGAAACCGCTGCCATTGAAGCAAATCAAAAATTGTTTTTAGTTTATGATGGTAAAACTTCTCCTGGAAAATACTCATTTAGCCCAAGTAATGAGTCAACACCCCTTTGGATTGAAGCTCAACCTAGCGGAGACGAGGCATTAGTTAGAGTGGGCATGTTAGATGATAAAGGAAATCTTGTCCGGGAGCCTGCAAATAATCTCCAATTTAATCTAAAGGCGCGAGAATTTGCTCGGACTATCGGAAATTGGGAAATCGGAAATCAAAGGGTCGATGGAACCTTGCTTGCTCGTCAAAAAGCGCGTTGGTTTGGAAAAGACAAGTTTTTTGAAAGGCATGGAGGAGAAGAGTACAAAGATTTTGTGGGAAAAGAGCGGATTGACTTTGGTGAATCTCCAGATGGATATTCGATCTATGCCAACGCGGGAGATATTTTTATTTGGGATGGGAACAGATGGAAAAGCGTAAAACCAGGAAAAGACTCGCTCGGGCACCCTTTATTGGTCGTTAAGCAAATCGATGAACGTTTAATGAAGTTTGATTTATGGGATGCGGAGGGGAAGGGCACGATTACGCTGAACCTTTTAAAATCTGCCGAGCCACGCAGTTTACAAAATATCGAAAAGCATTTTAAATTTTTAGGGGCGCGCACAAGATCTCAATTTGTCTTCGAGATTGATGGAGAGCGTGTTTTATTGAGTCCCTATGATTGGCTTTTGCAGTCCGACGGTACATGGAAAAAATTAACGACGGCTCAGGAAATTGATGATTATGTTGATCGGAAAACTATCGGTCCGCTATTTGTATTCGATGGTCTTAAAAAAGTGGGTGATCAACAAGTATTATCCGGGGTTGTATTTAATACCACTCGAAGTGATTTTCAAACCATAGAACTGCCTATACAACAAACTGGTGGGAGTACTGTAAAAGAAGATTCACGGGGAAAAAAGGATGAAAGTTCATCTAAAAATATAAGGCCTAAAAATAAGGTTGATGCAAGGCAGTCAAACATAAAAACAGAAGAAAATGAGACTCAAGATCACTCCGCTGAATAAGCCGGAGTTTCTCTATACATAAGATAAATGGTGGAATGTGAAATTAAATACTTATAACCGACTTTTTATTCTATTTGCTCTCCTTTTTAGCACGGTAATCCTGGAAGGACAAACCATTGCTGAAAAAAAAGAAGGAATCATAAGTGAAGGCGATCTCTCCCCTCGTATGCAAAAATTTTTAGAAGAAGTCAATAAAGAGCTCAATGAGTGGCATAAGCTTTTAGAGAATTACTACTCGGAGGCTTACAGGCTTTATGAAAGAGGGGCTCCAGAGCAAAGCTTTAAAGCTTTATTGGTACAAATCAACTCCATCAAGGATAACATTCGCGATTTGGAGAATAGCTGGCGGGAATTAGCTTCAACTTCCGAAGACACGGATGGTTATGCACTTTGGCATCATCCAGAAACGACGGTCGGTCAGCTAATTATGGACTATGGGTCTGCTGATTATGTCTATTTAATGACGCCTGATATTGCGTCTCTGAAATTGAGTGTCAATTCTAATATTCCTGTACCTCGTTCTTCTTGGGGAGAAATGTTAGAATTGATTCTGAATTACAATGGCCTCGGCTCTAAAGTTTTGAATCCCTATTTACGTCAGTTGTATGTGACAAAAGATGATCGCTCAAATTTGCAGCTAATTACACGTGACCGCTTCGATTTAGAATTTGTACCAAGTTATGCGCGTGTTTGCTTTGTCTTGTCGCCGCAACCCTCAGAAGTTAGACGAATTTGGTACTTTTTGGATAAGTTTACCAATCCAAACAATACTACTTTACAAATGGTGGGAAGAGACATTTTGATCATTGGTCAAGTTTCTGAGGTTCAGGAGCTCTTAAAGATCTATGATTTCGTTTTAGCGAATCGTGGAGATAAGGAATACAAAGTCTTACCTTTGTCGCGTGTGGAAGCTGAAGAAATGGCCAAAATTATTGGAACGATTTTTGATCAACTGGTTGAAACAACAAAGACGACTCCAAAACCTTCTCCATCTGGAAAAGGCCCTCCTATTAAACAGAACCCCGAGCCTGTCGATCCGAGCGGTGGCTCTAATGGATTGAAAGTCATTCCACTTTCTCACATTGCGCAAGCTGTTTTTCTTGTCGGAACGAGAGAAGAGATTCAAAAAGCGGAATCGATTATTAAAGAGGTTGAAAGCCAAGTTGGTGAATCGAGAAGAAAAACAATTTTTTGGTATACAACGAAGCATTCGGATCCGAATGATTTAGCAGATATTTTGCAAAGAGTTTATGAACTCATGGTGCAAACTGGCACAGGATATGAGGAACGACCACCTACGGAAGTAATTGAATTGCCTCCACAGCCTCCCGTGGTCACGGCCGCACCTTTTGCGACGAACCAGCCATTTTATAATATTCCGACGCCATTAGCTCCAAGACCATTGGTTCCAAGGTTGTATGATTATGGATATTTTCTCGATGATACTTATCTTGTAGAGCCAAATCCTACGCGTAGACGATGGGAAAGAGAGCGGGAAAATAAAGGGAACGATACGCGTAACAATTTCATTGTGGATGTCAAAACAGGCGCCATTGTGATGGTTGTGGAAGTCGATATTTTACCAAAATTAAAAGAATTGCTTAAGAAATTGGACGTGCCTAAAAAGATGGTTCAAATTGAAGTGCTCTTATTTGAAAAGAGATTGAATCGAGATAACCAATTTGGATTAAATCTTCTCCGCACAGGTAATGCAGCGACAAATACGCATACCACATCCGTGCAGTGGAACAATATTTTCCCTGTAGGTGCCAGTGTTGTTCATCCAGAAAATGCAGGGGTTTTCGAATACCTGGTCAGTCGTACTAAAACGGCTAGTGGGATTCCTGCCTATGATTTCGCCTATCGTTTTTTACTTTCGCAAGATGATATTCAGATTAATGCAAGTCCTTCTGTAGTCGCAATTAACCAAACACCTGCAACGATTGAAATCGCTGAGGAAATTTCGGTGAGTACGGGTATTTTTGAAATTCCAACGGAAGGAAATGTCACATTAAAAGATTCCTTTGCGCGTGCACGATACGGGATTAAAATTGAAATTATTCCGACCATTCACGTACGGGAAGATATGAACGATCCAGAAGATCCTGTAGATTACGTGACATTGGAAACGGATATTCTCTTTGAAACAATCAACCCTTCAGTTGATAGTCGTCCCGATGTTACACGCAGGCATATCACAAACCAAGTGCGTATTCCGGATCAGCAGACTGTGATTATTGGGGGATTAAGACGTAAAAATCTTTCAGACTCCAAAGAATCGATTCCTTATTTAGGAGAAATTCCAGGAATTGGGAAATTGTTCAGCATCACTCAATTAACTGATTCTGCGACGGAGATGTTTATCTTTATTACGCCTAAAATCATTACGGAGGCGGCCGAAGATTTTGATCGGATCCGTTGTGAAGAGATGCAGCGGCGACCTGGAGATATTCCAGGGTTTTTATGCCGTCTTCAGAGGGCTGAAGAAGCGGAAAAAAATAGAATCTTTCAAGGCTACCTAACCATGTTGTTTGGAAGACCTCCTGAAAGATGCATTCAAGATTGTATTCCACGTGGTGAGTATGATGGAAGGTAGTAGAGAAAATCTGGACCCTCAGAAAAAATTGGGGGGAAAAGCAATTCCAGAAACTTTGAAAGATCCTAATTTGGTATTGGCAGAACAATTCAAGCTGCCTATTTTTATGGAGCTTTCAAGTCTTAGACTACCTCGAGAATATTACAAAAAAGTTCCTTATTCATTCGCGAAAAGACATTGTGTCCTGCCTATTCAAGAAGAAAAAGATGCCATTTTAGTGGCAGTTGCTGATCCCTTGAATTTAGAGCCTCTGGAAGAACTGCGTTTGATGTTAAATGTAGACGTTAAGCCGGTTTACAGTCCTAAAGATGTGATTCTTGCTGCCATTAATGAATGTTATAATCAGGAGTTTGGAGCTGCTTCGCAGCTGATCGCAAATCTTGCTGATCAATCGGAAGATGGCCGAGGCGATGGTGAAGTTGAAGTTTACGATTTGCTTGATGATTCTCAGATGCAAGCTCCTATTGTCAAGCTCTTGAATTTGATTCTTACCGAAGCGATTCAACAAGGTGCTTCTGATATCCATTTTGAACCCTTAGAAGATGGCTTACGTGTCCGTTATCGGATCGACGGTATTCTACAGAATCGACATTCCCCAGCAGTTGAGTTTCAAGCGCAGCTTTTAACACGTATCAAGGTGATGGCTAAGCTGGATATTGCAGAACATCGTCTTCCTCAGGATGGACGTATTAAATTGCGGATGGGCAGAAGAGAGATTGATTTTCGGGTGAGTACCGTCCCAATAGCTGCCGGAGAGCGTATTGTCTTGCGTATCCTAGATAAAGGAAATGTAATTTTAGGGTTAGACAAATTGGGCATGCTTCCTGCTGTCCTTGAGGAATTTAAACGTTTAATAGCTTTACCTGAAGGCATCGTATTAGTCACTGGGCCCACAGGGAGTGGAAAAACAACATCGCTATATAGTGCCATTTTTGAAATGTATAGCGAAGAAACAAATATTATGACGATTGAAGACCCTGTTGAATATAATTTAAAAGGGATTGCTCAGATTGGTGTACGTCATAAAATTAAATTAGATTTTGCCACGGGCTTAAGGCATATTCTTCGCCAGGATCCTGATATTATCATGATTGGGGAGATTCGCGATTTGGAAACTGCTGAAATTGCGATTCAAGCTTCTTTAACAGGTCATTTAGTATTAAGTACTTTGCACACCAACGATGCCCCTTCCTCTATCACACGTCTAGTCGACATGGGAATTGAACCTTACCTTCTTTCTTCCACTATTGTGGGGGTTTGTGCTCAGCGCTTAGTCCGCCGCATATGTCCTTCCTGTAAAACGGCTTACAAGCCAACAGATCGAGAGCTTGCCAGCCTCGGTTTACAACGAGATGAATTAACAGATGGCAATTTATTTGTCGGCGAAGGTTGTTCCGCTTGTTATGGAACAGGATATCGTGGACGGCATGGGCTCTATGAACTGATGTCTATCAATAATGCCATCAAAAAGCAAATTGTCAAAAGTGCAGATGCTGTTGAAATGCGAGATGTAGCGCTCAATACAGGGATGATTGGATTGTTAAATCATGGTGCCGAATTAGCTAAAAAAGGGGTGACGACAAGCGCTGAAGTTCTGAGAGCTGCACGCGGGTTGGAGGATTAGGAGGTTCAGCTATGCCGATGTATCAGTACCAAGCCTATGATTTCGCAGGAAAAAAAAAGAATGGGTATATTGAAGCTCATAATGAACTAGAAGCTAAAAGCAAGCTACGCGAGCAATCTTTGATGATTGCAAAGCTCTCTCTAAAAGAGGGCGGTGGATCGAGCAAGAAACTAAAAGGAGATGATCTCCTTGCTTTCACATTTCAACTTTCACAGCTGCTTGGAGCAGGTGTTCCACTATATGAAGCTTTGATTGCGATCGAAGAGCAATACAGAAATGAATCTTTTCATTCGATTATTTTAAGTTTATGCGATCAAATTAAAGCCGGAACACCTCTGTCTGAGGCCATGCAAAATTATCCCGATAGTTTTAATCGCTTATATTGCTCGATGGTACGGGCTGGAGAGTCGGTGGGTGCACTTGATCTTGTTCTCGAAAAGCTGAGCCTTCTTTTGAATAAACAGCAAAAATTGCGCAAGGAAATCACAACCGCAATGATTTATCCTGCTGTGCTAGCTTGTTTTGCACTTTTGGTTATCTGTTTGCTTTTGGGTTTTGTTGTGCCTTCAATAGAGGGTATTTTCGCGGATAAGCAATTAAATGGTTTTACCCAGGCTGTTTTAGCGGTCAGCCATTTTTTTCGTGATTACTGGTGGCTCTATCTTCCAGTGGTTGCTTTGACTATTTTTTTAATTGTGATCAAGTTAAGAACACCGTCAGGAAAATTATGGTTGGAAAGGCAGCTATTGACCATTCCTGGAATAAGAAATTTGGTGATCCAGGCTGCCGTATCTCGTTTTTGTCGCACCATGGCAACGCTTCAAAATGGGGGAGTTACCATGATCGACTCTCTTCGCATTGCACGTGAAACAATGCGAAACGCGACGCTTGAAGAAGAAATCAAGCGTGCTGAATCAAAAATAATTGAAGGAAGCTCTTTAAGCGCACAATTAATGCAATCTAAATATTTTCCGCATATGGTATCTCGCATGCTCGCTGTGGGTGAAGATTCAGGGAGTAGTGTCATAATGATGAATAAAATTGCTGATATGTATGAAGATGAGCTCGAGAAAACGTTATCACGTGTGATGGCGCTTGCTCAGCCAGTTATTTTGATTGTTATGGGAACTGTCATAGGGGCTGTCATGATGGCTGTGTTATTACCTTTGACGGATGTAAGTTCATTTTCGATGTAACCTAAGGTGGTAAGTATGAATTGTATTGTAAAAAGTAAAAGACATGTCACATTAATCGAAATGATGATTGTGATGTTCCTGATTGCGTTAATCACAGGGGTGGTTGCTTATAACTATCGTGGTGCCCTTGATGAAGGCAAAGTCTTTAAAACAAAAGCAGGGATTGAAAGATTAGAAACGATTTTGAATCTCCAGGTTTCTGAAAATCCTGCATTGCTCAATGATATTGGAAATAACTGGCAGGGCATTGTGGCTAAGTCTCCGCTTGTTCAAAATCCAGCGGCCTTAATACGTGATGGTTGGGGGGAAGAGTATAAAGTGACTGTCGACAATGGAGTCATTCACGTGCGTTCTGAAAAGCTAGAGCAGTACCAGAAATCCTCTAAGTAAATCAAGAAAGCATGCATTTTGCCAAAATCATTAAACGATTGTCATTTTTTACTTTAGTAGAAATGCTAATCGTATTGGCCATCCTGAGTATTGTGACGGTAGCCATCGGAATTAACATTAACAACGCCTTGGAAGAGCAACGTTTTCGAACTGAAGTGGAGACGGTGGTAAATGAATTACGTTTTGCCCAAGATTTAATGTTGGTTCTGCAGGCTGACGTCACGGTCAAATTTTCACAGGGGGATGATGGCATAAATTTTACATTAGAAACAGAAAGCCAGGCGACGAAAAATTGGATGAATGAAATCCTGCGTGTTCAACCCAAACTTAAAACGATCCGAGGTGTAAGCTTTAGGGATGAACTTGATCTTCCTGTTACGGAAGGCGCTATCTCCATCCATTTTCTTTCTAAGGGATCAGTCATGAGCCGCGGAATTTTGCGTCTTTCGAATTCCTCAGATGCTGTGAATGTACCTTCCTGGGCATTGGTGCGTGTGATTAATTTACATGGATACCCACATCCTATTGTGAGTTCTGCACCTTCAGCTAGCGATCCCATTTTTTTGCCGAATACAGAAACCAGTACGAAACTAACAATTACCAATAGAACGAAGCAAGAAATTGCGCAGTTTAAGCAGGATAAAGAAAAAGAAGCGGAAGCAGAGAAGAAAAAAAAGGGGCAAGCTCCAAAACCAAAGGGGTCTTAACCTGTGTTTTGTAGCTCAAAAAAACGTCATTTTTTACTTCTAGAAGTTTTGATTGCTTTTGCTCTTATTGTTTTGTGTGTATTTCCTTTGATTTCACCTCATTCAGTCATGTTGAGAAGTCAGTCTCAATTTATTCGGAAAATCGAATTGGATCATCTTGTTAATTTGCTCTATGGCCACATCACTGAGCAACTTTACTTCAATAAAATTCCCTGGCAAGATCTTGAGAATGGGACAGTTTTTCCTGTGACCAATGAGTTACTGAGCGCTGCAGGTTTTACGGCTTTACTCCCTTTTGAGGGAACCTATACATTTAATGAGAAAAAACGCAAACCTAAAAAAGATGATGAAAAAGTCGATGAGTATGTCCTCTATATCTTTGAGCTAAAGTTTGCGTTTCATCCTAGTGGAGAAAGCCCATCTAAGAGTGATCAAATTTACACTTATCAGTTCTTTTTAGCTCGAAATCTGACCGGAATTTCGGCTTTGCCCAAGGAGTAGCCAGGATGTCTTATCACAGTAAAATTCATCGAAAATCCTTTGCGACTCTTTTGGAAGTCTTAATCGCCATGGTTTTGACTTCCATGATTTTGACCACGTTGAGTTTTTTCTATCAGCAAATCGATGCAATGAATCGGGAATCTGAAAGGTTGCAGAGGGATAGCTTTTTAAGAAGATTTTTACAGTACCGTTTAACCCAAATTTTACCGAAAAGTTTTTCCTCGATTGGAAGCAATCGATCAGCTTATTACTTTTTTAATACGAGCTTTGCAGAAGGGCTCTTTAAACCAGGAACACAAAGTTTGGTCTTTGGTTTTGATAACTGTGTGGATTTGGATAGTATGTTTGCATCTGCTGTGTTGGGAAGATTATATGTTGATCGAGAAGGAAGGCTTTGTTTGGGAATTTGGCCGACACCCAATCGTTGGGAAGACGATGAAACCCCTCCAATGAAACAAGAAGTTCTTTTTGAAAATGTGGCGATGTTGAAATTTCAATTTTTCATTCCTCCTGATAAGGGAACCTTAAAAGATGTTAAGGAGCAACCGACTTCTCCTGAAGATGTCAGGGCTAATATTACTCCAATCCCCCCTGGGGCATGGGTGGATACTTGGTTGCAAGAATATGATCAACTCCCTGCCATTGTTCGTCTATTCATTACCCAAGAAGGGCAAAAAGACCCTTTAGTTTACAGTTTTCCTTTGCCAAATAGCAAAAATCCGATCATTTACGATCATTAGGGGATTCCGTGAATATTTTACTCTTCGTGACAAGCATGTTAATGCTAATGACTTTGATGACCTATGCACGCTTGGAGAGCTATCGAGGCTTTGCCATTACGCAGTCCCAATTTGAATTTTACATGAAAAATTTAGAAAGAGAGGGATATGCAGAGAGTGCCAAAAAGTGGTATGAGGGTCATGTTGCGACAACGAAAGAGCAAAACGACAATGAAAGGCAAACAAAAAGCAAAGCAAGTCCTAAACTTCCGATCGCCTTATTTTTAAAGAAAGATGAACGCGAGAAAAAGCAAGAGCTCTTTGAACAATTTAATCTCATGGCTAAAAATATCCTACCAGCCATATATGGACACACCAGATTTTTTAAAGAGGCATTAGAGGCGGATGAACACTTTGTGGAACAATTGTTAAAGGCAATAAGCCAAGCAGCAGAAGATTTGCCAAGTAAGCAAAAAATTAAAAATGCATGTGATTTGTCGACACTTTCTTTTAAAGATCCCTATTTGCATGATATTTTTTACTTAATGCTCAAAGGGGGTGTAGAGATACCTAAAGAAGAAAAAGGTACAGTGGAAGTGAATGTGAGCTATCCCAAGTTGTCAAAATATATCACTCTAGATAATAAATCCCAAATCCGGGTTTTTTTAGCTTCTCGACCTCTTTTAGCATCTATTTTTGGAGAGGCTATTGTGAATGACATTTTGCAAAAGCGTAACGAGCTTTATACAGAAGTCAAGCCAAAGGAAGGTGGGATGAAAACGGAGGATGCGACGCAAATTTTCAAAGATGCATTCGAGAACAGGCGTCTTAGCGGGATCGTCTCAGAAGTGTTAGATTTTACAGTTTCCAAGACCGATCCCGCAGGATATGAATAGTGCTTAGAAGTTTTGTCTCCATCTGCAGTATTTTTTGTCGAGTACAATGATTTCTTGCCGCTGCACTGGCCACAAGAAGGGTGGTGTATCACAAGGAGAGCTGCAACGGGGTCCTCCAAAAGGAATTTCCACATAAGCAACGCCCTGAACCGTGCCTTTATAATAGTGGTCATAAGATCCACGTACTTCAAGACCCAAGTAGTCGAATAAGACAGCTCCTATGCGAAGTCTTCCGCCTGTGATGTCTCGATGGTGTCGGATATGATAAAAATATCCACCAGGTGCAATGTAAACATCAAAGCAAAGGCAAGGATCCCATCTTCTTAAACTTGTTTCAAGTTCCAGATCTCCTCCAGACAAAGAATTTTGAATTTGCGTGCAAGCTGCAAACAAATTGTCATGAAATCGAAAAACTTTAGGGTGCTTGCGTAAAGATCTGTCGCATATCGGAAAATAGCCATTGATACGAAATGCCCAGCAAGGATGAATCAGTTCTAATCCAGGTCCTAACTGATGATAGTCATGTCGAGTTCTTCGATAATCATAAAAGAAGTTGATTCCAAAGAAAAGATTTGTGCATGGAATGGCAATGCGTGTTCCCACCCCCACATTTGCAGCCCAGCGTTCATGCCTTAAATTGTGAATGCGTGCATCAAAAAATAATTGCCCATTCGAATCTAACAAGGGGATAGTAAAAATTCCGAAAGAAGCATAGCCATTTTGTTCTCCAATACCTTTTCCAACAACACCTTGAAGATAAGCTAGGGTGGGTGGGAATACCCATTCATTTGCTTGAACATCGTTCAAAGAAGGTAAAGAGACTTCATTTTCAACGACTTTTTCAGGGCTGGCGAAAAGATTTGCCAACAAGCAAAGAAAGAAACAAAAAAATAGAGAGGCATTTTTGAATGAATTTTTCTTCATTTATTTGCTATAAGACCTTTTTTATTGGTTTTAAGTGGGCTTTGTCCCTGATGAATCGAATAATGGCAAGATAGAATTTTTGAAAACAGGTTGTTCTTCCACATTCTGTCACAAAGGTTCAATTATCATCTCCTCTATTATTTATTGCATTTTCACACCTTTTGCAATCTTATTTTACAAATCTGAAGCATGGAGCAAAGCTTAATTTTGTATAAGGGTTACTATTTGTAGAACGAGTGAACTATTTACTCAACTTTGCGGCGTGTCGTCCATACACGCAACATCGGAGATGGCTTTCGCTTGAGGTAAACCAGCTCTCTTGGACAAAACCTAGAAAAAAGTGAACTTAATATCATAGACTTTTGCATGAATCCTTAATGCTCTCAGATTATTTAGAATGCATTATGGAGGGATTTGTGCTTATTAGAGAATAAGGAGGTTGAGCATTGATACATAAAGAAATTTTGCACAGGGTAATTTTTCTAAAAAAATAGTGTCTCTTTAAGAATCGATGTGGAATTCAGCCGCCATATTCAAAAAAAATAATATGCTTAATGTAGTAATAACTGGTATGATTCGTCTTTATCAGAGTGGTATGTTGACTCTTAGCAAATACTCGTCAGTAATTGCTTATATGAACGTTTAAAAAAATCAGCTTACCAAACTCTCTGAGTTATCGTCTTGTTATCAGCTCATCTTATTGTAAGGACTAATGAAATTTTGCTTTTTGAGATGTCCAAAAATAGGGCAGGTGGTTTTTAGGAAGAAGTTGTTGGAAGCCTCGAAATAGTCATCAATTAATCAACAAATGATTACATTACGAATCCAGGGAGACTTCCAAAAATTTAAATTTTTAGAAAATTGAATGGATTTGACTGAATGGAATTAACAGAAATAAACTTCATTAGTAATTGATTAAAGGAAAAATGAAAATTTTACACTCGATTCTATTTACTTTACTTGCCCTCGGCTCTTCAGGATGTAAAAACCTTGAAGAAAATAAGGATGAAAAACACAAGTTCACAATCTTTCAAAATAATCTTGATTCTGTTGTGGGCCCAGAGGATGAAGTTTCCCTATTAAAGGCATTTCCTAAAGCTCTTTATAAGATATACACAATTGATAACTTAGGATCTTTTTATATAGATAGCCGAGTTGATCTGATCAAGAATCAATTGGCAGCAGGACGGGCTTGGGAAGATAATTTCATTCCACTACTGGAACAGTATATTACACCAGGAACTACGGTAGTTGACATTGGTGCTCACATTGGTACCCATACTCTTTCAATGTCTAAATTAGTTGGTAGTAAAGGACGCGTCGTCGCTTTTGAACCTCAGATAAAGTTATATTCAGAATTGGTCATGAATATGGTTTTAAATAAATGTCAGAACGTGACAATTTATCGATGTGCCCTAGGTGATACTTTTAAATCAATTGAGATGAATCCTTCTGTAGCGGGCAATGAGGGGGGAACATCCATCGGAAGTGGTGGTGATAGCGCTGAAATGATTACTTTAGATAGTCTGCATTTAGATAATGTTTCGTTTATCAAGATGGATGTTGAGAATTTTGAGTATGAGGTTCTTCTTGGTGCAAAGGAAACCATTTTAAGAAATAGACCTTATATCATACTTGAAATCATGGGGAATGTTTATAATCCTATTGCGAATAGAGGTGAGCTTGTTCAACAAACAATTGCGGCGATCGAACAGCTTGGTTATTCTTTAAAATATATAGACGGCAGCTGGAGTGATTGGCTTGCAACACCCTTGGAAAGAGTGAATCAATGAAACAGTCATTTATAAAAATTATTTTTATTGTTTTGTTTATACTTCCCTCCTTTGTGCTGGCAGATTCGGATCGTCCAAAAGTATGTTTAAATATGATTGTAAAGAACGAAAAGGATGTGATCGTTCGCTGCTTAACTTCGGTCTTACCTATCATTGATTATTGGGTTATTGTCGATACAGGCTCTACAGACGGTACTCAAGAAATTATTAAGGATTTCATGGCAAAAAATGCGATCCCTGGAGAATTGCACGAAAGTCCTTGGGTGAACTTTAGTCATAATCGCAATGAAGCTTTAAAGTTTGCTGATGAGAAAGCAGATTATGTGCTTTTTATCGATGCAGATGAGTATCTTGAGTATGAAGCTGATTTTAAGCTCCCTCCGTTAGATAAAGATTATTATTATATTATGATCTCGCATTCTGGAAGTAAATATTGTCGAATCCAACTAATCAACAATCATTTAGATTGGGAATGGAAGGGTGTTTTGCATGAAGCTATTAGCTGTCCTGTTTCAAAGAGTCACGCTACATTAGAAAAAGTTCTTAATATCTATACTTCAGAAGGTGCTAGATCAAAGGACCCTCAAAAATATCACAAAGACGCTCAAATTTTAGAGGACGCATTAAAAAAAGAGCCGCATAATAGTCGATACATTTTCTATTTAGCTCAAAGTTATCGTGATGCTGGATGCTATTCTAAAGCTTTAGAAAATTATGAAAAGCGAGCTGCCCTGGGTGGTTGGAATGAAGAGGTATTTTGGAGTTTATATCAAATCGGCGTCATGGAAGAGTTACTTGAAATGCCCTTTGAGAAGGTTTTGGCGAGTTATCAACGAGCTTATCAATATAGAAACTCCAGGATAGAGCCGCTTTATCAAATAGCTCACTATTTAGGTCTCAAGGGGGATTTTAAATTAGGTTATGAGATGGCAAAAATAGCTTTGGCGGTTCCCACAACTACCGATATCCTGTTTGTCCAAGATTGGATGCGAGAATATGGAATATTGCTAGAACTTTCCATTTCTGCTTACTGGATCGGAAAGTATGAAGAAAGCCAGCAGATTAGCCTTGAACTTTTAAAAAATAAAAATTTACCTCCTAATGTGCGTGCGTGTGTAGAAAATAACTTAGGGTTTGCTAATGCAAAGTTGCTTGAGAAAATTTGCAATCAAGTTATTCTTTCTGATCGTGCAGTCGCGAATCAAGCTGCCGAGCAAGCTTCTCCCAGGTAAATTTTTCTAAGACAAACTCACCCATCTTTTTTCGTTCGTCTAGAGGGATTTTTTCGGCGTCAAGCATTGCGTTGAGAAGAAGGGGCAAATATTCCTCTTTTTTTGTGCATTTGTAGCCATGTTTTACAGTTTCATCTAATGCAGAGCCATCGATGATGACGGGTATTGCTCCTGAAAGTTGTGCGCGAAGTGCTGAGATGCAAAATGTTTCTAATCCGATACAAGGGTATGTCCAGAGAGAAGCGTTTTCATAAGCTCTATTGAGCTCTTCATGTCCTACTTGGCCATGTTCTGTTACTCCAAGACAAGCATAGTTCATGACTTGGGCTTTCATTCGAACTTTTTTCTCAAGTGATAATAATCCCCAATCCTGCCAGCCATAATAGATGTCGAGCGTGGCATCGGGAAATTTTTGTCTAACGACTGGCCAGATATCCAACAGTACCTCTAACCCTCGAGCATAATTAGAGCCATAGATGCAGGCGTGGGGATTTGCTTTCTGCTTATTTTCTTTAAATTGTTTGGGTTCGATCCCATTTCCGAAGATCTTAGTAAATTTTGCAAACCCAGGATTGACTGAAATCCATTGTTTTCGTTGCCATTCGGATAACCACAAAACATCGTCAAAATTGTTTATTTCCTCATTCGATACTGTGTGTGAAATTGTATCATGGGGCCATAAATAAACTTTTCGAGCACGCAGTTTTAATTTTTGAGCTGCATTTGGCATTCGCCATGAAATAGCAACATCTAAAGTGGGGTAGTCATTAAAATCTATATTTACATAACGAGGATTAGCTTCCGGAAGACTGTGCTGTGAATTTTGAGGGGGAGTTGCGAATACGAGTACTTTATAACCCAATTCCGCAAGTTTCTGAGATAGATAAATAATAGCCTCTTCTGACCCACAAATTCCAGTTTTAACGTCGTCAGGATCCCAAGGTTTCATGTCTGAAACTAGATAAGTATAGATCCCGATGGATTTTTCAGCATGAGCTGTCTGAAACAATGCTAAAATTAGGGTAAGAGAGAGGAGGATAATGCGCATTATTGGAGCCTCAGTTACAAATTTAAGGTGTAATTACAGAATTTATCAAAAAAAATAACGTTGTTGAGTCGAGATAGAAAAAATGATTTGGCAAACCCATAAAGCTAGTGATTTCGCTTTCCATAGAACCCTGTCTGAGTAAGTTTACGGCAAAAATGAAAGTAAAAGTTAAACTTGATTTTTTCACAAATTAAAACCTCTTCTAGATAAATGTGAGCATTCATTTTACAACTTTCCGAATTATTAGTAAGATTATTTTTAGAAGTGGTGAGAATACTCAAGCTGCAGTTCTCGGTAACAACGTCTTCAGGTGAATATTTCACGAAGCGTTTGGTTGGAAGGTTTAGATTCTTAAGTGTATTATAGACTTTATTTTCCATAGTTAAAGATGTGCAATTGCACTTTGGCATTCTGAACGTTGGTCTCAAACGCTTTCCCATTTTCCGAGTTCTTTTTCAATGGTTAACAGCACGACTCCCAAGTAAAGCATTTTTTTCAGCATCTTTAATAGGGGCGTTGTTGACATGTTCATGCATTTCTTTGTGTTATTATTTATCCTCATTCTCTTTGTGCTCTTAATGGATAATTCACTCTTTCTTCAACTTGAATAAACACATTTGATGTTATCTACCTGGATTAACTAATCGCATAGAGTGCATTTTAAGGTATGCTTTGCATAGAGGTAGCAACAGAAATTAATTTAAAAAAAAGAGGAGTGATGTTAGTTTCGAAATGACAACAATAAATTTTAACAAGAAAAAAACATCATGAATAACTTTATATCAAATCTAAAACAGGTTTTTTGGTTCTGTTTAATTTTTCTTTCACATGCATCGATGTACGCACATCAACCAAATGTGAAACTTTTTACAAAAGAAAATGAAGCCGAAAGTTTTATTGAACATCAGGTTAATGTGGTCGATGGTGATTATTTTGAATCGCATATCGATTTACACTTCCCCGGTCCTGATCTTCTTCTTTTAAAAAGGCAGTTAAATACTAAAAGTTTTCAGCATTCTGGAGGATGGAGATTATTTTCTGAGTATTTTCTGATTGTAGGGAAAGATAAACAAAATCCAGACGAGCTTATGTATGCACTAGATGGAAAATTTGATCCCAGCGTTAAAGATTTTCGTCTAGCACAAAACAAATGTTTGATTTCTTCGAATGAGGGAGGAAACAAAATATATGAAAAAATCGATACCATTCCGACGCTATGCTTAGGAGAAGAAATTTTACCTGATTTATCTAAAAAATTTATCAATCCTGATTACTATAGGATAACGAAGCAAATTCTTCCAAGCGGGAATCAGGTGAAATATGCTTATAACAATGAGGGACATTTAGAATCGATAGAGTTATTTTCGAGAACTTCTAAGAGTGTTTTTAGAGTCGATTTTGATTATGAATTTGATTTCAATGGTACAGCGGTTTTTGTTTCTACAATTGTTGGCCGAGTCATAGAATATAAGCTGGAACCATTTCAACTAGAGGACGATTCGATTGTTCATGCCTTAACACAAGTAAGAGGCTCCAATATTAATGCTCAAACCTATCAGTATCAAGTAAAAGATAAAAGCTGCTTACTTGTGAGAAAAAATATTGAAGGAGAAGATTCGATCCTTATTGAATACGATGAAGAAGGAAAAGTGGTTTGCTTAGCTAAAGTTGGGGAGAATGGAGAGGCTGAAGGAGATTATGTTTTTCTCTACGCAGACAAATTTACAGATGTTTTAGATGAGGATAGTTTGAGAAGCCGTTATGAATATGACGATTTGCAACAGCTTACGAAAGTCACCCAATTCGACAAAAAAGAAAATGTTGTTCAAGAAAGAATCTATCAAGTTGAAACTGTGGGTAATGATGAAGATCCGCGGGAAAGAAAACGGATAAAAGTTGTAGATGTCTTTGCTGTTTGTAAACCCCCTACTCCAGGTCCACCAGGCCCAAAAGGACCAACAGGTCCGCCGGGGTCAACAGGAGCTACAGGCGATCCAGGTGCTACTGGAGCAACGGGTCCAGCAGGTACCACGGGAGCAACAGGTCCAACAGGGCTGACGGGTGCTACTGGAGCAACAGGAGCTACTGGTGTTACGGGAGCTACGGGCCCAACAGGATTAACGGGAGGCACGGGTCCAACGGGTGATCCAGGAGCTACAGGACCTACAGGACCTACAGGTCCAATAGGAGTAACAGGCACTACGGGAGCTACAGGTCCAACAGGGCTGACGGGCGCTACTGGAGCAACAGGTGCTGCCGGTGTTACGGGAGCTACGGGCCCAACAGGATTAACGGGAGCTACGGGTCCAACAGGTGATCCAGGAGCTACAGGACCTACAGGTCCAATAGGAGCAACAGGCACTACGGGAGCTACAGGTCCAACAGGGCTGACGGGTGCTACTGGAGCAACAGGA
>NZ_JBFWIR010000059.1:0-21605 GCF_050255895.1 Parachlamydia sp. | reverse complement strand
TTGCGGGGATAGCCCGTTTACATTAACTCCACCACAGCCTCCCCGAGGTTTAGAAGTAGTATTGAGAAAAGAGTTTGTTAGAAAAAATACACATTTGGAATTAGGCCCATGATAGTATCCATGCTGATACAAGTTAAAAGATATCTACCTTTAAAAATTTTAAAAATCGAATGGAATGGAACCACTTTTCATATGCACGGATCTTCTTGGGGTTTTAGTTCCTTAAGTTCTTGGCGAATTTCAGCAGAAAAAAAGATAGTATTTGGATGTTTTGATAAAGATTCTACGAGTCTTATTGCCAATTTTGAAAACATGGAAATTAAAGAAATTGGATTTCAAAATGAATCGTTGAAAATTGATCCGGTATTTTTCTTATCTAATGGGCAGAAAATAGAAATTTTTTCAACAGATACTTATGAGCCTTGGATTTTTCACTTAGATCAATTAGGAACTTATGTTGCAACTCCAAGTGAGCCGAACGATTTTGATTAGGCATATAGTGGAACTGCCTCCTTCAGATCATTATGATTTGTGCAATGGAAGTTATCAGAAAGAGGTAGTCCTAAATATGTAATGATCGATGTTGATTGTAATCACAAATAAAATATTTGATCATCCCGACATGATTTACAAGTTTCTTTGAGAATGATAGCGTTTTTCTTGCAAGTCGTACACATCTTTGTCTGAGCGTATTATTAAATCTTTCAATGTAACTCGTTTTTCCTGATTCCTTTCCGACTGGTCGGTGTTGTATCCAAGGAACAACTTCATAGTACACTGAGAATTTATCTGTATAAGATAGCTTTTTTTTAAGTCTTCAGGTAATTTTCCCAGCAAGCGTTCAGCATCTTTTTGTGTGCGTTTTACCCACATGCTTCGCTAAACTTGTCGCGTAGGCAAGTGAAAAGCTAGCCAAAGCCATTGCTGATTATTCTTGCTCCCTACATAGCTCCACTGTTCATCCAATTCAGTAACGGCGACTTCGAACTCTTCTGTGTTAGTTACTGTGGTATTTAAGTTCTCAGGCAAATCCTCAACAATTTCGTTAATGAATTATAAAAGCCACGGCATACTGACGGTAAAAATTCGACAAATGCCCTCGAGATATGATCAAAAGTTGTGTATGAGGTGAAAAAAAGAGATTGAGTTGTATATCCTCATTTCCAGGTCGTTGAAGCAATGCGTCGTCAAGTATGTAGCTGTCTGGAGCTACTTGTATAGGATCTTGGTACGCCATAGGTATACTGTCTGCGTATAGCTTCCAATTCTAAAAATTCACGTAAAGCATCTCGGTTGGTATTATTTGATGTTTCCCAGTAGCGACGAATGGGGGCCCATGCATCGCCAAGCCCTTCTTCATAGGCATTCTCATTTTGTGAAATTATGGCTCGGATCCGTTTTTGGTTGAGAAAGAGCCAGACGAAGTCCTGTGGGAGCACCATAATCAAATAAATGACGTATTGATCAAGACCAAGAGCATTTACAAATGCAGCGGTGGTTTTAGCAAAGTTTTCAAATGTATAGGTATGGTTTCGTTCCGAGGAACAACTGTATTGATTACATCAATAAGATTTAGCTAAATTTTTATCTATATCTTTTCTGTCCGATTTTATTGCTATTTTTTAAGGGAAATGTTATTTTTTTAAATTTAATTTAATTTAATTAAATCCATAGATAAGGTTGATAATGACTCCATTAAGTTTTAATAAAGCGATTAGTTTTAATTCGGGAATGTCTGTTGCTTTTTTTGATGCATATTTTTCTTTTTCAGGAAGAAAATATCGGGTGATCGCACCTTGCACAGTTAATGGAATTAATGGGCACCATGTGGAAGAAATTCAAGTTAAACAGAATATTCCCCTTAATATTCTAAAAGTTGCAAGTTTTATAACAGGAGTTGTTCCGCTTATCATGTTTGTTGGAAAGCTCATCGGTCGCCACAAGCATGCATTTTTTATTAATCAACCCGTTACTCCCTCTAAACCTCAGGTGAAACCTCAAAAAAAAGCAGCGCATAAAGTGGTAGTATTGGCTGCTAATCCACAAAAAATTCAGGAAAGAACTGCGGCAATTGAACATTTTAAAAATAACGCTTTATGTATTTTCAACAATAAAGCGGGTGCTGAAAAAACCTTTGATTTAACTTTGGATGAGCAACAAAAAATAATTTTAGAAAAAATTAATTGGGATAATCCCCGAGCTCTTGAGGGTGGAAAAGTTGTGCGAGGTGGGTGTAATCGAGTCTTCTTTTTGGATTGCATGCCTCATGTTGTGTTTAAACCTATGGACGATTTCCAAAAAGCTCAAGAATATATAGACGTTGTAGAACGCGCTCGGGAAGTTGTGAATAAGAAGAATTTATATACCATTCGGATCCCAGCCACAGATGTGATTGAGGTGAATGGAAGATGTGTAATCATCCAAGAGAAAATGGATCTATTTGCAGGGAGTTATGCTGGGCAAAAGGGGATGCATGCTTATTGTTGGAATGACCCAGAGCTGAGAGAATATACAAAAATTGTTTATTCTCACCTTCTAACCTTTATTTCTACTACCAATTTTGGGGATGTAAAATATGATAACATCCCTTTTACAAGAGAAGGGCAAATTGCTTTGATTGATCTTGATGAGACTTCTCTCGTTGGAGGATTGTTACGTGGAGCAGCAGGCAAAAATAACGGATTTTTTAATAGTATTCCTTTGGATATGATGGATTATTATTGTGAAGAGGCCAAATCGCAGTTGGATGGTAAGAGTTATCAAGCACTAAATGCCGAAATTCCTAAAATCAAAAACCGCCTCAATCGAAAAATAGTGAAGCGGGAAGCTTATCTCAAATACCTTTCTTCTCATGAAATTGAGGAAGCAACCCAAAAAATTAATCCAGATTTACCTGTTATATTTGCAGACGCATGTAGACAACAAATCGCGAAGGCTATGGTGGAACTACTTAATGATGAGTTGGAGAAAACGGATAATTATGCTCTATCAGAGGGAAGAACGATAGAATTGCGAGCGAATATTGGAGATCCGTTAACTGCACAGGTACAAAACATTTGGAAAAGTCATCATGGAAAAGCTCTTCTGTACAACAAGTTGTGTAATCCGGATGATCCCACACCTCTTTTTGAAACAGTTATTTCGGAAGTGGCGACAGCTTTAATCAATGCCGGATTCATTCATCGATACAAAATAATACCTCACTACCATTATGCGAAAATTGCATGCTAAGAGGAAAGTGAGGCTAATTGAGGCTCCTTAGCTACACTCTTTCCGGCCATTCGGGCAAGCTCAGCTTGCCTTTTTTTCTTATCTAAACGTTCAATAGAAGAATAGGTGCGCCCTTCTTTCTCTTGTTTAAAGATATGCCAATGCGCAAAAGCATGCTGGGCAACTTGGGGGAAATGGGTGATACATAGCACCTGATGCTGTTGGCCAATTTCTTTTAGCTTTTCTCCTACAATTGCCGCAGTCTCACCCCCAATATTAGCATCGATTTCGTCAAAGATGAGTGTCGGGATTTGTCCATGACCCGCTAGCAATGTTTGCAAGGCGAGCATTAATCGGGAGAGTTCTCCACCACTGGCGCATTCTCGAATGGCAATTTCTTTTTCCCCTACATTTGGAGAAAGGAAAAATTCAATATGCTCATCACCCATTCGATTTCTAGCCTGAGGTGTGATTCTTACGTGAAATTCAACCTTGGGCATATTTAGAGAGCGAAGCTCATTTTGCAAAGCAATTTCTAATAGCTTAGCAGAGCTTTTTCTTTGTTCAGAAAGTCTTTGACAAAGCTCTGTATTCGATGTTGCCAGCTTGAGAACCTCTTCTTGTAAGGCTTCAATTTCGTTGGAAACATTTTCTAATGTATGCAGTTTTTGCTTCGTTTTTTCCTGATAGGTGTAAATCTCTTCGATGGAAGAGCCATATTTTCTTTTGAGTTTATTGATCAAGGAAAGTCGTTCGTTAATGATGTGCATCCTTTCGGGACATACATCAATTTTATTCATGTAAGCTTGCATCGAATAGGCCACTTCTTGCAATTCAAGACGCGCGTGATGACAGGATTGATAAATTTCATGAATCATTGGATCTAGAGTTGCCAATTTTTCCAGTACACCCACATATTGATTCAAAAGAGGAAGCAAGGCATCGCGCTTAGATTGTAATCCCTGATAAACTGTTTGGCTTTTTGATAGTCGCTCTTCGCTGTTCGAAAGGAGAAGATATTCAGCAAACAGTTCTTCATCTTCCCCATTTTTTAAGTCGGCTTCATTGAGCTCTTCCAGTTCATATAGGCAGACTTCTATCTCGCGCAGTCTCTGCGCTTCTGCGGCGATGAGCTGTGCAATTTTTTTTCTGAGCACATTTTCTTTATCCCAATTATACTGAAATTGGTTGATTAACACATGGTGTGAGCCGTAAAGATCTAAAATCAACCGGTGGTGATCGGTTGAAAAAAGATTTTGTGTTGCATGTTGGCTGATCATCTCAAGTAGCTGCTCACCAATTTTTTTTAATAGGGCTTGTTGAACACACTGGTTATTGATGAAAGCGCGACTTTTCCCTTGTAGGGAGATTTCTCTGCGAACGATGAGTTCTTCTTCTGTTGCGTGTTCAATTCCGGCCTCTTCCAAAAGATTTTGGACAATGGGTAAATGTTCAATATCGAATATGGCTTCGACACTCCCTTTGTCGGCACCATTCCTAATCAAGGAAGAGTCGGCTCGAGAACCTGCAATAAGGGCGAGGGCGTGCATGATGGCAGATTTGCCGGCACCCGTTTCTCCTGAAAGAACGTTGAGGTGGTTTTCAAAGGGGATTTCAACATTTTCAATAAGAATAAGGTTGCGAATAGTAAGATGTTTCAGCATGGGAACAAAAAATAACTATTTTTCTATGGATTGTGCAATAAGATTTTTGAGCTTTCCGTCGCTGAAATCGCGCATGTAGCCTGAAGGATTTAAATCAGGAGCAGAGAAGAGAAGATTCTGTCCAATATAGCCTACAGGAGTGATGGTCAGTTCTGGGTGCTTAAAACGATAAATGATAATTTTTTCAAAATCAACTTGGTCGTTTTGATTTTCGTATGTTTTCTTTTCAACAGGCTGTGAAAGATTTAAGTATTTCACGAGTTCAACTTGTTGTTCAAGACTTAAGGTGTGTGGTTTTCCCTCACGCTCGATAGTCACAGCTTTGATATCGTTTAGATCAATGTGATTTTTTTGGATACTTGCCGTATTGAGATTTGGAGAGAAATTCATCAAAAACAAGATTCCCATTCCAACCAAAACTAACAATGTCATGAGCCAAAGTGTGCTTGAATTCATAGAGGTGTCTCTATTTAAAGGGGTTTTTCTTAATTTTGATTTTGAGGTTAAGTCAAAATAGAGTCAAGAGTTTTAAAATGAAGTTTACAAACTTTTTCTAAGGCTTCTTTTCCATATTGTCTTGCAAATTGTCTTCCAATTTCAATCGTTTTAGCAGAAGCCCCTTTTGGCAGAGGAAGTTCAAATTCTCTGCTGAGTTTCTCAAGCCCTTCTAAAAAGGCTGCACGTGCGAGAATGGAGGCGGCTGCCACAACAACATCCTCTTCAGCTCGGTGTCTTTGAGTGAGATTGACCTTGAGCTTCTTTCTGCTTAATGCGGTAATGACAATATGCTCGGCCGCAAATTGGTCAATGACGACATCTTGACACTGTGTTTTTTCTACAAGATTTTCGATAGTTGTCGCGTGTCCCCATGCAAGTAAGCGATTGAGGTTAAGGAATTTTCCATAAAGTTCATTATATTTTAAAGGATTAATGCGCACAATATGATAAGTGAAGGATTCTCGAATCTTGGCACTTATTTTTAAAATGTCTTTGTCGGTGATTGTTTTAGAATCCCGTACACCAAGGGCTTTTAGACGCAAAATATCCTGCCCTTCTGCAAAAACACCAGCAATACATAAAGGCCCGAAAAAATCACCTTTTCCCGATTCATCAATACCGATACGTCCAAGGAGGTTTTCTTGTGTGGTATGGGTTTGTTCCGGGTAGGTATAAGCACACGATTTTAAAATGTGTGGTTCTAGATAGAATTCAATAAAAGTGTCTTTATCTTTTCCTTGGACAGTCAATTTTCCCGATTGATAAAGCGTGCATGAAATGCCCTTCTTTTTTGCTGAAAACAGTGTGTAAGGAGGTGTTGACAAGGTGAAGCCTTGTTCAATGAGATCGTTTTGAAGTTGCTTTGCCAAGGAAAGATCAATAGCTGCAACAAAAGTATTGGGGTTAGATTTATCTTGCATGTGCCAAAAAAGGATTAGGTTTTCAGCAAGTATACAAAATCTCCATTTTGCTTTCATGTGAAAACGAACGAGAATACCCGCGGGATGCAACAAAAAAGCTAAAAACTCTCTTTACGAAATAAATAAAATCAACTTGTTTTAAGATTAATTCGTTTTCATGTATAAATGAAAGGAATAGAAAGTGTGCATAATTTTAACTAGGAGAGGGAAATCAGTTTCCCTGATTAAATCATATGAAAGAAGATGCCAAAAGTTTGGGTGAAGTTTTTAAACACAAACGAAAAGAATTAAATCTTTCGCTTAAAGAAGTTGAAAACGCAACTTCCATTCGAATGAGCCATTTACTCTCAATCGAAGAAGGGGAGTTACAGAAAGTGATCTCTCCTATTTATGCGCAGGGCTTTGTCAAGCAATACGCTTCGTTTTTGGGTGTAGATGGAGATAAGCTTGTCAAAGAATTTCCACACATTTTCAACAAAGGGATTTCGCAAGAGTTTTCTTATGGAATCGGAACTTTGGAAATGCGAGGCAATCCTGGCGCGGGTATTAAGTGGTTTCCAAATGCTATGTGGGTAGTTGCCTTTATTGCCATTTTAGGGGGAGCTTGGTATTTAGCAAAAATTCTTGAGGTTCTTTGATGTCTTCAGAACCGGTTCCTCAAAAACTTAAGTGGGGAAAAGGACTGAAGGTTTTACTCTCAGGAATGTGTATGGGCGCATGTGATCTTGTTCCCGGCATTTCTGGAGGGACTGTCGCTTTTTTGATGGGATTCTACTCTCAACTTCTAGACAGCCTTAAAAGCTTAAATTTATCGGCTTTTAAGTTGTTGCTTCAATTTAAATTCCAGGCTTTTTTTCAGACAATTGCTTGGAGCTTTTTGCTTCCTTTGCTAGCGGGAATCATCATCGCGATGGCTTCTTTGGCGCAAATTTTCGATTTCATATTAAATCATGAAAGTTACCGCACTTTTTTATATGCAGGCTTTTGTGGGCTTATTGCAGCCTCCGCTTATTTTTGTCTTAGGCAGATTAAGCATTGGCAAGGAATTGATCTTGCCATGTTATGCCTAGGGTTATGTCTTGCAAGTGTGTTAACAGGGCCGTTGCCTCAGTCGCAAGCCAAAGAAAAGTTATATGAGGTACGTTTACCAGAATCCATTCAGCTTGTTGCTAATGACAGGGCGATTCAAAATTACGTGCAATCCACTCATGCATTAACACAAGTTCGCTTAGAGACGCTTTCGGCGATGTCAGCTAAGAAAATTATCGATGAAGAAACGTGGATTTATGATCAGGATTTGGAACAGTCATTTCAGCTAAAAGATCTACGTATTATCTCGTATCGTACGTGGATTGATCTTGGATTAATAGGTGCAGGGATGCTTGCTATTAGTGCGATGCTGCTTCCTGGAATTTCGGGTAGTTATGTATTGACTGTTTTGGGGGTTTATCCGACTGCGATCGCGGCATTGGCCGATTTTATCAAAGCTTTGCGTCAATTTAGCTTCGATTCTGATGCCTTTTGTGTTCTATTAAATCTAGGTTTGGGGATTGTTCTGGGAGGTCTTCTATTTTGCAGGTTATTAAGTTGGCTTTTGCAAAACTGGTACCAAGGAACCGTTGCTTTTTTAACGGGTGCTATGTTGGGCGCTAGCCGCACCATTTGGCCTTTTTGGAATTACCAATATTTTCTTTTGCCTTTACACTTGGAAAAAGGTGTTCAATTAAGTCCTAGTGAACCTTTTATGCCCGGTTTAGATTCTCCCTTATTTTGGAGCAGTCTTGGCATATCTATTACGACATTTGGATTTGTGTTGGGGCTCGAGTTCTTTGCATCTTATTTAAGATCTAAGCAGTCCATTCGCATAGTTTAAGCGATAGAGTGTTAACCCATGTGCAGGAGCTGTCATGCCAATTTTCGTTCTATCTCGACAGCTTAAAAGAAGCGGGATGTCTTCACAGCGTAGTTTGCCTTTTCCAACAAAAATCAGAGTGCCCACAATGTTGCGCACCATTTTATATAAAAAAGATTTTCCCATAACCTGGAAATAAAAATGGTGTGCATCGGTTTCGTGAATTTGAATGTTTAAGACTTCGCGCACATGATGGGTATAGCTTTCACTTGGTTTTAAATTGCAAAAAGCAGAAAAGTCATGCGTTCCAACAAGTTGTTCTGCTGCTTTTTTGATCAATTCTTTGTCTAAATGACCCGGACAGTGCCAAGCATAAAAGCGATGATTAGGAGGTTGGATTGGTCCAGTTGAAATATAATAACGGTATTCTTTGGATAAACAGTCTAATGTTGGGTGAAAATGATCAGGTGCAATTTGCGCATCCAACACCACAATATCTTTGGGGAGCAGTCTATTTAAGCTATTGGTAATTTTATTTAAATCAATGGGTTTTTCCGTAAAAAAATTCACCACTTGTTCATGTGCATGTACACCAGCATCGGTCCGGCTAGCAGCTTGTAGAATAATGGGTTCTTGGAGGATTTGATGGAGAACATTTTCGAGGTTTTCTTCAATGCTAGGACCCATGGAGGTCTTTTGCCAACCAAGGAAACGTCCTCCGTCGTAGGAAATGATTAAGCGAATATTCTTCATGCAGGAGGCAATGTTTTCACAAAATTTTCAACGCCTTCAAGAAAACGTTGAATGGCTAATAAAATAAGGACCATTCCCATCAATTTTTCAAAGGCAACTAATCCGTTGTTTCCAAGCACTGTGTATAACCGGTTAGAAAAGAGAAGGATGATTGAAGCTAATCCCCACGCAATAAAAATACTGCCAAGCATAAGCGGTACACTCGTTTCCATATGGGCATAGAGCATAATTGTGGCTAAAAGGGATGGACCTGCGACTAAAGGGATGGCCAAAGGAATGATAAAGGGCTCTTCCTGAGGAAGGTTACTGCGAGGACTGTCTTTGGATGGGAATAAAATTTTTAAAGCTGCTAAGAACAGGATGATCCCAGAGGAGATCTGTACGGTTGTTTCTGTGACCTGTAAATATTCAAAGATCACTTCGCCCAAAAAATTAAATACGAGCATCGTGAATAATGCGATGAGCATTTCTCGCATGATGATGATTTTTTGTTTCTTAGGATCAATTCGTTTGAGCATTTCGCGAAACGATCCAATATTGCCCAAAGGATCCATAATTAAAAAGAGAACTAATGTAATAGAAAAAAGCGAAAGATCATTCATGGAGAACTTAACCTCGAATTGATAAAATGAATTGCTCGACACCTTTTACAAGCATGTCTGTTGAGATAATAGAGAGGACGAGTCCCATCAACTGTTCTAAAGCGAGCAATCCTCGTTTCCCTAAAACTCTGTTTAAATAAGGGGCAATCAAAAGAACAAAGAAAACTCCAACCCAAGCCAATAAAATAGCCAACGACATTGCAAAATTGCTTGAAACCTGCGCAGAGAGCAGCATAATCATAGCTAGCAGGCCTGGACCTGATAAGATAGGCGTTGCGATTGGGACAAAAAAGGGTTCGTGCTTGGTGGCTTTTACGGTTTCTTCATGATGGAGGGGAAAAATCATACTCAATGAAATCAAAAAGAGTAAGGTGCCTCCACAAAGGGAAACTGTATAACGATCAATGTGCAGTGTGTTTAAAAAAACTTCTCCAAAATATTGAAAGAAGAGTGCAAGTAAAAGAGAAAAAGTGGCCTCGCGCAACATAATGGCTTTTTGACGTGAAAAATCAAAATCTTTAATAAGCGCAATAATTGCAGGGGCATTTCCCACTGGATTGGTCACTAAAAAGAGTGTGAGCGCAATCGAAAAAATAGATTGACCGGACATGAAATGAAACCTTTAAGCAAAGGCCAGATTTTCCTTAAAGCTGGACTTTGTATTCTTTACATTTTCCGCATGTACTTTTCGCTGTAGCTTTATATGCTCAATCTGAATAATGAGTCCGCTCGCAATCCCAATTAACCCTCCAGCAAGACAGCCTACCGCAGGTGAAATAAAGGAGATTGCAATAGCGAATACAAATGTGATCAGATGAAGTTTTGCATATTTAGTTGGAAAAGTACATGCTTTAGTTTTAAACTCTTCAATAATGGTAAAATGATACCGATCTAAAATTTTTACCACAAGGGTTGTTGTAAAAAGAGAAACTCCCATGGCTAAAAAAGCAGGGGAAAGGGGTGGGTAAAAAATCGCTAGTGCGACTCCGGCTACGATAAATACTAAAGAAAAGGCCGCCGAATCATAAACGGCATGCGCGGTGACTAAAAACCCGTTCCAGAGTTTTGCACCCATTTTTTTTAGTCGGTCCATCGGTGTTTGTTGCTGAGTAGGGCGAAAGCGAAAAATTTTTTCCATTGTTCAGAATCCTCCATCTTTCGTATAATCTAGCTAAAATTTTTTTGGAAATAATAATGACACTTGTACTTGGAATAGAAACGACATGTGACGAAACAGCTTGCTCACTTGTTCTAAATGGAACCGAAATCTTAGCGAATGTGGTTTCTTCGCAAATTGATTTACATAACGAATATGGTGGCGTTGTTCCCGAACTAGCTTGTCGACGTCATGTGGATTTATTACTCCCAACTTTAGATAAAGCTTTGCAAGATGCCCAAGTATCGCTAGAACAAATCGACTTAATTGCCGTGGCACATGCTCCCGGTTTGATTGGAGCTCTACTAATCGGAATAAATGCTGCCAAATCTCTTTCGATTGCCTTGCAAAAACCTTTTGTTGGGGTAAATCATGTAGAAGCGCACCTTTATGCCGCTTTAATGTCTCAGCCTGCTTTTCCTACATTTCCTTGCTTAGGCATTGTCCTTTCCGGTGGACACACGTCCTTAATTAAGATGAATGCCATTGGTGATTATACGTTGCTTGGGCAGACAATAGACGATGCGATCGGCGAGTCTTTTGACAAAACGGCTAAAATATTGGGCCTGCCTTACCCTGGTGGTCCCTATATTGAGAAATTAGCTAAACAAGGAAATCCTTTAGCTTATCCATTTAAACCGGGTCGCGTGAAAGGGCGGGTCTTAGATTTTTCGTTCAGTGGATTAAAGACACAAGCTTTATATGCTGTTAAAGGGCAAAATGAAAGAGATGAGCAACGTGTATTATCGGATCAGCAAAAAAATGATTTATGCGCTTCTTTTCAAGAAACAGCTTTTATGGATGTGATCGGCAAAGCTCTTCAAGCAGCTAAGCAAGAGAATTGTCAAACGATCGTGCTTGGTGGGGGAGTCACACATAACCAACATTTAAGATCCCTATTTCAACAAAAAGCACCTGGATTTCATTTTGTTTGGCCCAAAAATGAATTGAGCTTAGATAATGCCGCAATGATTGCAGGGCTTGGTTATCATGTTTACCAGCAAAAAGGAAAGGGGGATTCGCTTGATTTGGAAGCTAAAACCCGCACCCCTTTTTACTCTCGGTGAAATGGTCCTAGGACCCGGGGCATTTGTTTGCATATGAGCTCCTAAATATTTAAGTACCAATTATTGTTCGTGTGTGATGATAGTGTTTTCTTGATTAAATGAAGGTATGATGACTTATTTTCTTTCTATGCGTTCCCCTTTGAAGTTAATCCTTGAATTTTATTCCGCTGATTCGCTAAGATTTAACTTTTCAACTTTGTAAACTTAATATACCGGAGTCTATTTCATGGCCTCTAAAAGAGAAAAAATTAAACTTAAAAGTTCTAAAAGCCATTACTTTTATTATACAGTCAAAAATAAAACGAAAACTCCAGATCGTTTGACATTGATGAAGTATGATCCAATCGTAAGAGAACACGTCGAATTCAAAGAGACAAAATAAGTTTTCTCAGAAAGAAGCAAGAGTGTGTTTAACACTCTTGCTAGTCCCTTTTCTTCTGCATTATCACTACACTTGAGTCGGGCCTATGTTTGAACTTTCTGTTGCTTTAAAATATCTTTTACCAAGATGGCGGCAGCTATCGGTTTCAATTATTAGTCTAATCTCAATTCTTGTGATTTCCCTTGTCGTTTGGTTGATCGTCGTTTTTTTATCCGTTACGCATGGCTTAGAGAAAATTTGGACGCAAAAGCTTGTGGCTTTAACGGCACCGATTCGAATCACGCCGACAGAAAATTATTATCGTTCCTACTATTACCAAATTGATGGTATTAGCGCAGAATCTGATTTCACATCTAAAACCATTGGAGAAAAAAGGCTAGCGGCTGTGTCTGATCCTTATAATCCAGATGAGGATGAGGAAATTCCTGCACTATGGTTAGCGGCGGATCGATTAGAAGATGGAACGCTAAAAGATCCTGTCAAAAAAGCTTTTGCTATCTTGGAAGAAATGAAAGATGTTCCTGGTTTGCGTGTCAAAGATTATGAAATGACAGCGGGCAGTTTAAACCTACGTTTGATTCTAAATCCATCTCAATTACCTTCTTACACGACTCGTGCTGCTGAAACGGATCACATTCAATCTTTCATGTCTCAGTCTACCTGGCTGGGCTCTTTTGATGCCGAGCAAGTGAATTTGTTACAAGCGCTCTTGCCCGTTGATTCTAAAGACCTCACCAATGTTTTAGCGGCAAGTGATTTTGCTTTGGATAACTCCCAAGAAGAGCATGCAGAAGATATTTTAATGGCAGATGCAAAAACGATTCATAAGCGAATCCAAGCATTTTTTGAATCTGTTAACATTCGTCAATTGAAAACACAGGCAGGAGGATGGGTCATCCCTACATCGTTATTTCCTGCAAAGGCTGAATTTGCAGTATTTGTCGAAAAAAATCAGGAAAAACCCAAATTTGTTTGGATCGTTTCCGAGCCAAAACGTGAGATCTCCTCTCTTGCGAGTAGACCGGGAAAGGTTGTTCCTGCTACATTGCGCGTAGAAAGCAATCAAGGGCGAGTTCGTTTCTTTTTAAAGTTTCCTGAGGATCAGTCTGAGACTCTTCTATCAGCCAAAGTTCCTGTTTTGTTGGAAGAAAATATCGCTTTTCCAGCAAAACTTGTGACAGCATCGCTTGAAAATGCGCACAAAGTTTCCGATGTCCGTTTTCAGATCGAATTTAAGCTTCAGAATGTGCTTTGGAAAGGGGAAGTGCCCTTCCAAAATCTAGCGATTAACGAAGCTGACTTCTCAACGGTCTATACCCAGTTACCAAAAGATCTTCCTTTATGGCTTTTTGCGGTGACAGAAGACAAAAAACAAACACTCGTACTCCCTATTGATGAAAAGCGGGGCCAAGGCATTTTATTGCCCAAAACTTTCAAAGAAGCGGGTGTCTTAATTGGCGATACAGGGTATTTGGCCTATTTATCACCCACTGTGAGCTCTGTACAAGAGCAAAGAGCTCCCGTTTTTGTGGCGGGCTTTTATGATCCAGGCATTATCCCAATTGGGGGAAAATTTGTTTTAATCAATCAAGAAATGACAAGCCTCATTCGCAGTTCACAAAATCAAACAGAAGTGTTATCAAGTAACGGTTTAAATGTGAACTTTGATCGCCTTCAAGAAGCTCCTAAAGTAAAGGAATCGATTGAAAAAGCGTTTTCGCAAGCAGGCATTTCGCCCTATTGGAAAGTGGAGACTTTCCGCGAATACGAATTTACACGCGATTTGATCCAGCAGCTCGGAACCGAGCGTACTCTGTGGAGTTTGATTGCGACCGTGATTATTATTGTGGCTTGTTCAAATATCATTTCAATGTTAATCATTCTGGTAAATGACAAGAAAATGGAAATTGGAATTTTGCGATCAATGGGAGCATCCTCTTTGAGTATCGCCATGATTTTTGGATTTTGTGGCGTTGTCATGGGGCTAGCAGGAAGTTTGATTGGAGTGACAATTGCTTGGATTACTTTGAGCAATATACAAGTGTTAGTAGATCTCATCAGTCAGGTTCAGGGTTATCAAGCATTTAATCCCGCATTTTTTGGACGTTCTCTCCCTAATGAGATGAGTCTTGAAGCACTCTTTTTTGTCTTTGTGACAACTATTGTGATTTCATTGCTTGCAGGGATTGTTCCAGCAGTGAAAGCTTCTATGCTTCGACCATCAGCCATTTTACGATCAGAATAAAGAGAAGGCAACATGAATCAACCTCTTTTATCGAGTGTCGTATTACGAGCGACAAAATTAGTGAAGTCTTTTTATACACCTGTTAAAGTCCCGATTTTGCGGGGTGTTGACTTCCAAGTTATGCAAGGGGAATCCGTTGCCATCATGGGCCGCTCTGGAGAAGGCAAAAGCACTCTTCTCCAAATATTAGGCACACTTGAAAAGCCTTGTTCGGGTTCCATTGAAATTTTAGATCAGGAAGTGACGTCTGCCAATCAAACGTTTATGCGAAATCGGCATCTCGCTTTCATTTTTCAATCTTTTCATCTTTTAGAAGATTACTCTGTTCTCGATAATGTTTTAATGCCTGCCCGAATTGGAAGGCAATCTGTTAAAAAAGGAAGTGTGGCATACCAACATGCTTGTGATCTTTTAGATTATGTTGGGCTTTCGCATCGTTTGCATTTTGATACAAAACGATTATCCGGTGGGGAAAAGCAGCGCGTTGCGATTGCGCGAGCACTCTGTAATAATCCCGATATCATCTTAGCAGATGAGCCTTCGGGTAATCTGGATAAGCAAACGTCAGTCGTTATCCATGATCTGCTTTTAGAGTTCGCAAAAGAGAGAGGTAAGGCTCTTATTGTTGTCACACATGATCATTCTTTGGCTAATTTATGCGACAAGCAATATATGTTGCAAAATGGCTATCTTGTAGCAATTCCATCCATGACACTTTAAACATCGCTTGACTAAAAAAAAAATCTAAAACAAGATGCGGAAAAAGGTTAGTTATATTTTGATTAACCTGATTATCATTTATTTAGCTTTAGAGAGGTAAGATGCCCGAATCTTCTTTAGCTAGACGCGCTTTTAGTCTAAGCTTTTTGATTGTCTCCCTCGCGCTTGCCTCGGGAATGATTTTAACAATTGTTTCTTGGTTAAAGCTTTGCTCCGTTGAATGCTCGGAAGGACATAAATACCGGTTATTTGGATTTCCTTTTGAGGTTCTTGGGGGCATTTTTTTTGTAGGAACGGGGATTGTGCACTTTCTTTCTTGGCGCAATTCTAAACTGACCTTTTTAACAGCTCTTTTACTCGTTGGGGGATTAGGAGCTGAACTTTATTTTATCTTGATGCAAAAGTATCAAATTGGGGTCTGGTGTCCAGTTTGTTTGGGAATCGCAGCATCCATAGGCATAGCTGCATTGGCACTCGCAGTTGAATACGGCATTCATTTTCGTAAAATACTTAAATTAGGCGATCGAGGAGAGATTATGAAAAACATATGGAAAGGAGCTTCTACCTGTGCCATTTTTTGCATTGGGTTTGCGCTAGCTTTTTTTGGTACATCTAAATTTAACCCCTTGCAAGCAGCAGAGAAATCTTTAAAAGATAATCTGGCATTTGGAAATCAGGACAGTCAAGTGGACGTTTATATTTTCACAGACTGGGTATGTCCCGCATGTCGGCATATCGAGCCTCGTTTAGAAGGCATTGTTCAAGCAGCAGGGGAAAAGGCGAAGATTTATTTTATTGATCTTGCCGTGCACCCAGAAACCATGAATTTTACTCCATACAACATGTCTTTCATGGTTCATAATAAGCCTGCATACTTCAAATTGCGTAAAATGTTAGAGAATATTTCCCAAGAAACAGGGACGCCTTCTCAAGAGCAGATCGAAACAGAGATGCGTAAACTAGGGCAAAAATTTGTTGAGTTGAATTATGCCGATGTTGATGTAGGAAATAAATATTTTAAGAAGCTTGAAAAACAGTTTAGTGTTAATAAAACACCAACACTCGTGGTGGTCAATTCCGAAGCGAAAAAAGGAAAAAAGTTATCGGGTGGTGAGATTACAAAAGAGAATGTTTTGAACTCGATTAATCTTTTGTCGAAATAAATTGAAAACGCATACATCCTTGTGGTGTATGCGTTTATTTTTGTAAAAATTCTAAATGCTTTTGAAAAGCCTCCATCGTTACTTGGCTAATGTGATGCTCCATTCCTTCCACATCAATAGCAGCGATATCTTCGGGAACACCCAAAGCCATTAAATAGACTAAAAGGAATTTGTGTCGCTTTTTACAGAAAGCCGCGAGCTTTTCACCTTCAGCAGTTAGGGTTACTGGTTGGTGTTGCTGAGAAGTTAAATAACCCTTTTTCTTTAGGCGTTCGACAGCGCGAATAACCGTTACATGGGAAACCCCCAAATATTCAGCAATGTCGCAGACTCTGGCCTCGCCTTTTGCCGTGATTAAGTCTTGCACAATCTCCACATAATCCTCCGCAACTTCTAAAAGATGGTGATTTCGAGTGGCAATAAAAGGTACGGCCCGATGAATTTTTTTTTTCATAATTCTCTAAATTGGTAGCGCAATGGGGATTTAAAAAAGTAGCAGCCTCCCGTTAGCTGCAACAACTCTTCATTAGCAAGTTTGCATAAACGATTATGGAGATCAGGGTTATCTTGCAAGTTTTTTAAATGACGTGCGTAGATTTTTCTTATTCTGGCAAAATCGCCCTCATTGATCATCGCCCATGCATGCAGAAAAAAGGCTGCACTTACTAATTCAATTCCGTTAAAAGGCCATTCTCCAAAGTGGCCGACATCCGTACGATCTTCTTGATCAATGTATAGAATTTTTCCCAGTCCAAATTCGCCTACAACACATAAACTTGCATTTGCGAGAAGGATAACGGGGAGAGCAATCCCCATTATCAGTGAGGTGATTTGTCTTAAATATCCTCCTTCTCTTTTAATTGATTTTTGTCCGTCGTATAAGCGGCTCAAATAGGCTTGAAAAGTGGTTTTATCTTGGATTTTAGCTTTGATTTTTTTTAAGGTTTCTTGTAGCCGTTTATCCAATCGATAGACATCTTCCTCATCCTCATCGATTTCGGCATTTTCTACATCCTCTCCCGTTTGGCAAATCTTTAAGGCAGTTAAACGTCTTGAGACAAGCAATTTTGAAAAAAGGCATTGTGTTTGATAAGCTGTTAGCATGTCATTTAAAGTTTGATAGAGTTTTGGGTTGTCATGAATACTGATTCGATTATCTTGCATCCATTTTTGACAAATGGATTTTAGCCGCATGTATTCTCCTTCTCGGATAAATTGTATCGATAGCTTTCCTACGACAGCTCCTGAAAATAAAACGATTGCTTGCCATCCTCCCACATCTCCTAAAGGCCTTATATTTTTTTCTTCATGGGTGTCCATCAAAGAAAAGACAACCCCTTGCATGCAAAAAAAAGAAATTGCAAGGGCGGTGATTTTGACCGCAATTAAAGCCGTTGCTCCAAAGCATCCTGCCGTATAGCCTTTTTTTTCTGTAATCCTTTTGAGTGAGCGACCTAAGCGAAAGAGAAGAAGGCGATCGGTCTCATTTTCAATCGCACTTGAAAGTGAATTTAACATGGGAAACTCCTTAATTTTGAAAATGTAGCTATTGCTACATTAACATGTAGCCTATGCTACAATTGTTTTCAAAAAAAATCCTTTTCGCATTTTAAATAACTGGGGTAGAGCCAACTTTATGCTGTGTTGAGATGTGGCTTAAAACAAAGTCAATGAAGTATCGAATTTTAGGTTGTAAATGGCGACTTTCCTGATAATAGAGATAAATGGGAGTCTTAGGCTCCTTGTAGCTAGCTAAAATTTCTACGAGAGACCCTTTTTCAAGTGCTTCTGCAACAATATAATGGTGAATTTTAATGATCCCTAATCCCGCAATTGCGCATTGAGCAAGAGCATTAGAATCATTTAATTTTAGCATCGGATTCAGGTGAATTTCACTCCCATCATTGAATGATAGCTTGTCATCCGGTTTGCGCATGCTATGCGTAATGTAAATGTGGTTAGTTAGGTCTGCTGGCTTTAGAGGGGTTCCGTATTTGTGTAGATAATTGGGTGAGGCACATAGCACATAAGTGGTAGTGGCAATTTTTCGTTGAACAGCTAATTCTGGGCCTGGGATGGAATATCCAATCACAAGATCGATTTTCTCTTGATAAAGATCAGGAATTCTCTCTGCCAGTTCTAAATTCAGGCAAACTTGCGGATAAGCCTGAACAAATTCGCATAAGAAAGGTAGAATATAGTGCTGGGCAAAATGTCTGCCGCTTACGACAAATAAATTTCCTCTTGGTTCAGCTCGTACATTAGAAATCAATCTTTCAGCTTCCTCCATTTCATGCACAATCTTTTTGCAATGCTCAAAGTATAATTTTCCCGATTCAGATAATTCCAATCGGCGAGTTGTGCGGTGAATGAGCTCTACTCCTAAATGTTTTTCGAGAAGATGCATTTGTTTACTGACAGCTGCCGTTGAAATGCTCAATTTCTTTGCGGCTTTAGCAAAGCTGTTTGCTTCTACAATCGCCATAAAATACAAAATTTGATCGAATTTACTCATATTTGAGCTCCTTTATTAATTTAAAGTTAATAAAAATTAACTTTTACGTAAATTGATACTTTAAAGTGAATAAATTATAATGGTTTCTTTATAAGGAGAAGCTCATGCTAGAAGTTAGAAAAAAGGTCCCTTCATTTTTATTGCTGACACTCCTACTCGGATTTCCGCAAATTAGCGAAACCATTTATACCCCTTCATTGCCAGATATCGCGCATTCCCTCCAAACAACCGAGCATTTGGTTGAATTGACGCTTAGCGTTTTTTTTATAGGATTTGCGATGGGCGTTTTTTTATGGGGAATCCTTGCTGACTTTCTTGGTCGTCGCACTTCCATATTATGTGGATTGGGAGTGTATTTAATTGGAACTTTGCTTTGTAGCCTTGCACCCTCTATCTATTATTTATTAGCGTTTCGCTGGATCCAAGCGCTTGGTTCAAGTGTTGGATCTGTTGTCACACAAACGATGATACGTGATACATATGAAGGGAAAGAGCGCAATCAGCTGTTTTCTGCGTTAGGTGCACCTTTGGCAATATCTCCTGCGATTGGACCATTTTTGGGTGGATATATCGATCAGCTATTTGGGTGGAATGCGAATTTTTATGCATTATTGGTCCTTGGCATTTGCATTTTGCTCTATGCGTGGAAAGCTTTGCCAGAAACACGTCCCATGCATTGCCGGGTGCAAGGTTGGAGCGTGATGACTTTGGTTGCCAAAAAAATGGTAAACGACTGCAAAATTTGGGGCTATGTTCTGTTAATTGGAGGTAGCAATGGAATTTTATTTAGCTATTATGCTGAAGCTCCTTTTCTATTTATTGATTTATTAAAGCTGACTCCTGGGCAATATGGGCTAATGGGAATTGCTGTGGCGACTCCATTTTTTCTCGCTTCCTTCGTTTCACATCATTTAAATAAACAGTGGCAAGGCGAGGGCATTATTTTTTTAGGATGTGCGATCGTTTTTGTTGGGTCCTGTTCGTTAGCATTCAACGCGATGTTAGGTTTGATTGCGACTAAATGGGGAGGAACTGCTTTTATGGCATTAATTTTGCCACTCCTTTTTCTCTTTTTTGGAATCGGATTAGTTATTTCAAATAGTTTGAGTTTGGCCTTGGTGGATTATCAAGAGGCCCGAGGAATTGCAGGCTCTTTGCTTGGCCTATTTTATTATTTTGTAATTGCTGCTTTAACAGCTATTATGGGGCTGATTCACACGGGGACTCCTTATCCTTTGCCATGCTATTTTATAGTAATGAGTCTACTTTTATTTTGTGGCTATAAAATGGTAAAAGCCAGTCAAAAAGATGTTCAGGTAAAAAATGCCTAGGAAAAAAATGGTAAAAAAGAAAAAAATTCCACGTCTAAATATTTTTCAAGAGAATATTTTAAGAAATTAACTTGTTTATAATAAAAAGTTAATAAATTATTTTTTAGCATTCTCGATTATTGGCACTCTATTTGCTGTCCACCGGCTATCATTAATCCATAGAGGAGGATATGTCATGGTCGGTATATACAAAACAAGCTTTAAACAAAATTTAGATGGGTTGCATGGTCTTTTAAGAGCAGAGCCAAAAACTTCTTGGGCAAGAGGCGAGAAAAGAATTGGAAAGCACACACAGCTTTCTAAGACTTTTTTAAATCAAGCTGCTTCTCATATCCCACAATTAAAAAATCGGCCTTCTATCAATGCAGAACGTGTTGCAAAAGGCTACATTAGCTACATTGGCAGTCATAAAAATGAAGTGAACGATCTTCTTTCTGCAAAAAAAGCGCATAAGATTTTTAAAAAAATCTCGAGCCATGTTAAAGATCCTAGCGAAAAAGAAGAACTCGAAAGAGCTTTTCACAAGGCTTTGAATAGCAAAATGCAAAAAGATTTGCATGAATACATGCAGCAAACACAAAAGAAAACGAAATCGACGTCAAGAAAAAGAGCGGCTTCCACATCTACTTCTAGACTTTCAAAAAAGAGAACGAGTGCTAAAGCTGCAAAAAGACCCTCTTCTACACAAAAAAGAGAGTTGGGCACAAGAACAAGCACGACTAAAGCAAGAAAGGCAACATCCAGTTCTTCTCATAAAAAAGTGAGTGCGCATTCAACTCGCAGCTCTACTTTAGCGAGAGCTAAAAATGCTTCCAGTACAAGAGCAAAAAGTGCTTTAAGCACAAAAGCTAAAAGAACACGTACCACAGCTAAAAGAGAGCTAGGAGCTCATTTAGAACAGAAAAAAGATTTAGCACGCACAAAAAGTTCGCTAAGAACAAAAGCGAAAGCAAGAAAGCTTCATTCTAGCAGCAAAAGAACATCTAAAACACATTTAGAACCAAAAACTTATAGCAGATCAAAAGCAGCTTCAAGATCGAGCGGACTAAAACGTCAAAGATCGAGCTTATTTTCTGCCTTCTTTGGCTAGAATAAGATGATGACAATACATAAGCCGAGAATATTCATTTCTCGGCTTATTTCTTAGTCTACCTGTCAAAAATTTAGAGAGATTTTCTCTTTATTTCTTTTCTTTTTTGTTGATAAAATTCTACTCTTCTTTCAGCTATTTGATTTCAATTTTTTTTATTTGAGTTTTGCATGCAGCAAATTGTAACAGGATATATTGAACGGATTACTTTTCAAAATCCAGAAACCGGCTATACTGTGGCCCAGCTTAAAGAAGCAAAGCGTACGGATTTAGTTTGTGTCGTGGGCATTATGCCAGCCCTACAACCAGGAGAGACAGTTCGTTGCTGGGGGCAATGGAAAAGGCATTTAATCCATGGCAATCAATTTGAAGTTGAGCGTTATCAAGTAGAAGCTCCTGCGGATATTTTAGGTATTACAAAATACTTGGGTTCGGGG
>NZ_JBFWIR010000058.1:0-22149 GCF_050255895.1 Parachlamydia sp. | reverse complement strand
TAGATTCCTCGGTTAAATCCGTCAATGCTTCTAAAGAGGCTTCAACCGCATCTTCGTTGATAGACGTTAACCATAGGCTGTGAACTTCAAGAAAGCAGGGAAAAAGATCCAAAAAGATTTCTTCCTTTGGTTGCTTAAAATCAATGTGCCTAAAATGATGAAAGGCATTGCTAATCGATTGTGCATATGTTTGGGAGGTTTCTCGACAACAAAAACTTTCGACAGTCTGCCAGAGCTCCATCACATCATCTTCGGAAAAAGAAACACTTTCAAATGGGGCATTTTGTTCGTCCGATAAGGAAAGGCACAATTGCTCTAGGTAATAAGTGAGGGAAGCGGCCGCATTTTGGCTGGCTTCATCTGTTGAAAAAAAGTTTTTAGCGCAGAGTGAAAATGTAAAAAAAAGGGTAAAGCAAAAAGTCAACAAACGTTTCATAAGAGGTCTCCAAGGCATTCAATTTTTTTTGATCATCTTAGTCCTTGTGTGCAGAATGTGCAAGTTTTCTTTAGAGATTTTCTAAAATTGAAGTTTCCCTTGATCGATTATTAGGGGATTTGCTATAAAGTAGCCTTATTCACGGAAGAGTGGCAGAGCGGCCGATTGCGTCTGTCTTGAAAACAGAAGGCCTGAAAGGGTCCGGGGGTTCGAATCCCTCCTCTTCCGATTCTTTCTTGAATCAGATCGAGCACCACATAAGCTTATCCAATCGCTATTACAGTGATGAAATCGCCTTTTTTCCCTTCATTTCTAAGTTTGAAAATAGAAAATTCAGAAACGGTCTCTTTTTCTCAACTTTTGTATTTTTGGATTGTTTTTCCATTATTATATCCCATTGGACTAAGTAGGGCTCTATTTGCATCTTAATTTAAGATCAAACCTTCTCTCAAAAAATAGAGTTCAAGTTTAGCTTGTTTTCTTAAGTCATCCCGCAGATGAAATTCTCGAAAAGATCGCTTTAGCCGATCTCCGCAATCGTAAACAAGAGTAACTTATTCTTTGAAAGACAAATTTCTTTCGGTTCTTTCAGGTTGAAGACTCGGTAATTTCAAAAATCTTGATAAGCTCGAAGCCTAATCAAAATGAAAAACATTACAAAGAAGGTGATCGATAAAGCTCGCGAGCGCTCTTTTATATCTTTTGCTAGATTTGTCTATGAAGCGAAAACTAGCTAGCTTCCGCAATTCTGGAAAACCCCGAATACATCTAGTTTCCTCAAAACATTTTGATCGTGCGTATTTAAAGCTTCATTTTTGTTGAAATTCTCATGTTTTTATTAATCTCATAAGTTTTATCTGTTTTCGTCACCTCATAAATTTATATAATCTTAATGTAAAAGTAATAAAATTGTTTTTTTAACAAAATCGTATATAGGCAATAAATGAGTATTAAATTTGAACAAACTCCCTATCTTAAGGTCATTAGAGAGAATGAAAAATTTAAGAATGATAGGAAGATTTTCGATTATACCAAGGAACATTTACAATTTAGGTATGGCGATGTCAATCGTCAGAAGTTTAACAAAAAGTATTCAGCAGAAGGTTGGTTTGGACGAAAAATAACAGCTCTTCCTGCAGCAATTTGGTCAGGGGGTGTTAAGGTTATTTATCACTTTGTTAAAGCGATTTTTATAGGAGTTCCCAAAGCATTTTTTGATAAAGGACAATGCCTAAAAGTCCATTTTTTTAATGTTGCAAGGGATTTTCAGGAATCATACGGAAGATTGGCCTCACTTTTTAATGATCGATACGGGCATTTTCATGTTCAAGAAAGCCAATTTCAAAAAACTTGTTATGACTGCTTTATAGAAAATGTCAAAGGTGCAAATAGCTCAAAATTGACTGGGTCTTATTATAGATTACACGTATTAAAATATGGTGTGATGATTGATAGCGAAGCAAAAAAAACGTCTCTATCAGATTATAAAGGAAAAACAATAGAAGAGCGTAACAAGTTGCTTCACAGGTTTAATTTGATTCAAGCTTTTTCCCAATTTTCAGCTTCTGATATAAGCTTGAATGACTTCATTGATCGGACAGACATAGAAATATTAAAGATTCTTACTCTTGAAGATGTGATTATTCCATTCCAGCACTCTAAATTGAAATTTGCTTTACTGAACGAAGACAAATTCAATGCTTTAAGTGTTAGAGATCTTCAAGAAGACTCTATTAATCCAGATCAATTCTCTTTCATCAGGCAGAGATTAGAAAAACTGTTTAAGAATGAAGGGAAAAGCTCCAAACAAAAAACAATTAACGATTACAGTGATATTCACGATATTCCTTTAAAAGATCTAACTCAAATTAGTGCCGATGACATCAATAAATATAAAGAAAAGATTCCACCTGTAGCCTTTACCTTTTTCACAAACGATCAGATTCAGAATCTGAAGCTTTCCGAAATGCAAGCTACCCAAAACAAAGCATTATTTTTTGCTTTAGATGAAGCTAAAGCAAAGGAAAGACTAGCTCTTTTTGATGGACAAGATGTTGTCGATGCTATTCATAAGGGGTTAATGACAGGAAGTGTACTAAAGTTTCTCTCCGATAAGCATGTAAAAGAGCTGAAATTAAAACAACTAAGTAAAGAGCAGGTTGATGTCATTTTTTGTTACAAAGATGATTCCAGCCAAGATGCTTGTTGTTTTAAAGCTTTTAATGTTGATGATGTTCAAAGTGCAATTGAAGAAGGTATTCTTACAACTACTTATCAGTTACAGCTACTGACAGATCAACAGTTGAAAGGTGTTCGGTTATCTAAATTGTCCACTGAGACAATCGACCATATGTTTCCCTCTCGCGATGATAATACGCCTGATTTGAAGCGGTTTGCAAACTTTGAGGTAGAAGAAGTTCAAGCTGCATTAAACACAGGATTGATAACAACCACTTATCAGTTACAGCTACTGACGGATCAACAATTGAAAGGTGTTCAGTTATCTAAATTATCCAGTGAGACAATCAACCGTATGTTTCCCTCTCTCGATGATAATATGGCTGATCTGAAGCGGTTTGCTAACTTTGAGGTAGCAGAAGTTCAAGCAGTGTTGGACAGCGAGAAACTCAATGCATATCAAGTTAAACTCATATCGATCGAACAGATAAAGAGCTTTGAGTTCTCCTCCATGTCTCAAAAAATGATAAATATGCTTTTTCCTCCTTATTCGGTGGATTATTTCAAAGAGAAGTATTCTAGTTGGAGCTATACCTTTAGAGAGGTGAATGGAAAAGTTCTAGAAAATAGCTCAAGGAAGCGATGTGCTTACACCGAAGACGAATTGCAGAAAATGTCAAAAGATCAGAAACAGAAGAATGAAGAACTTTTGGCACAACTCTCGCTGAATCAAAGAAAATATTTGGAATCACATCTTTATCAAAAAGATAACTCTACTACCAGGGGCAGTTCACAACCGTATTTTGATTCATTTAATTTCTTCTTTAACAATTTTTTTCAGCAAGAGTTTGGAAGTGGTTTTTTTGGTGAATCCGATCCCTTCCGTCAATTTTTTGGGGAAGGATTTGCTGTTGGAACTCAACCAAGTCAAAACGAAAGTTTTGCTGCTTTAGGGTTGCAGCCAAATGCTTCAAAAGAAGAAATAAAAAAAGCATACAAACAATTAGCATTGAAATATCACCCAGACAGGAATTTGAGGCGGCTTGATGAGAAAGAGTCTGATTATGAAATAAGAAGAAAAGAGTGTGAGGAGAAATTTAAAGAAGTTTCTCTCGCATTTGCAAATCTGGCGGCAGAATGATACTGTGGGGTAGTTTTGTCTCAAGCCTAATGAAGCCTTATTTAGAACGAAGTTTCCGATTGTAAACAAGAAGATTACAGAGGCCTCTCCATATATTTGAGATATTCTTTGAAAATCGCGTCATTTTTGAGATTTCAACTTAGATAGCCGGACTCATGGCTTGTAGTTATTTTCAATAAGTCTTTGAAAGGTTATTTAGAGAAGGTAATATTTAAGAACGGGGCTTTCGATTCCATGCTTGGAATATAAGCCTTGTTAGGCAAGTGGGCGAGTTGCTCAATATTTTGAGACTAAAAAAAAAGTGAGAAGGGAAGCCCTTCTCACTTGAAAGAATCAAACTGTTCTAATCAAATTAGAACGCGTAACGAAGTCCAAGAGTAACTGGAACGGATAATACTGGTCCAGTTTTGCCATGGATGATAAGAGGAACTGGCAGTGCAGGGTTAATTACGCTGCTTCCTTCGCCTTCATCAGCATTTGTTGGTCTCCAATCTCCTGACCAGATAGCTTCTGCTTTTACAGTCACTGATAGGCAAGAAGAAAGATCCCAATTCACACCGGCATGGAGTCCACCGCTAATTGTTGTATCAGACTTGAAGCGTGTATGTCTGTGACCAAAGCCTGAAGATCCTCCAGTAACAGTTGTGCGAGTTGATCCACGGATTTTATCACGAGTGATCAAACCAACTTTACCACCAAAGAATGGTGTGAAACTGCAGAAAATTGGGCAAAGGTAATAACGTGTTCCTAAGTAGAAATCGAAAGCACGATATTGGCTAACTCTTTCTCTTGAAGATGCGGAAATATCGCTTCTTCTGTGATGATGACGTTTTCCACAAGCTTGTGTATAGTCAAAATCAGCAAAAACTTCAAGACGATCGCAGAACATGTAGCCTAATTCGATGCCTACATTCCATGGCAGATCAAAAATTTTGCAGAATTTTGGTGTTTTAAAGCTTTCTGGGACTTCAAAGAATGGGCCTAAGTGGTTGAAATAAAGGTCTCTGCCTTTACGTTGAAACCAAGTTGGGGATACACCACCGTTAATGCTGACGCTCCATTTGCATTCATCATAAGGTGTTCCGTAATCGCAGCAACCAAAGTCGTAATCAAAAGCTGAAAGGCTTTGAGTTGACGTGAATAAAATAGTCAAAAACAAAAAACTTGCATAGATCGTTGATTTAAATTTCATAATTTCCCTCAATTTTCATAAATTGCCTCACAAGATAAGTTTGTGAACCTGAGTGAGCTTTTATCAAAATAATTTATAATTCACAAGCATAAAAAGTGAAAAAAAATAAAAAAATTTAAAAAAAGCCTTCTCGGGCCCGTTTGGAAGGGGAATTTTATTTTTAATATTTTTTTTGTTTGTTTAATTTCCAAACTTTTGATAGGCGAGCGAGCTGCCTAATTGTTGCAAAATATATTGCCCAAGTAGGGTATTGCTCACATTTTTGTTGGCCATAATGACCAGACCAATTTGAAGTTCGGGAATAAAACCCATGAACGTTGCAAAGCCTGTCACCCCCCCGTTTTTCGTGTAAAGGGAATAGGAACCGAAGTCTGTCTTCATCCAAGACATCACTTGAGTCTTATTGGCACCCATTTTGAAATTTCCTGTTTCTGTGAGATAAATCGCTTCTGCGATTTTGCTGGGTGTTCCAGGCAGATTTAGGCAGGCGGCCAAAAATTTTCGCATGTCAGCTGCACTCGATCGCAAGGCCCCAGCCGCTTGCATAAGTGTAATAGGCCATTTTTCTGCTGGATTGCCATTCTTATCATATCCTTGAGCGTAATCAGCCTGCCATTGTTGCGGAACTACTAAAAAAGTGTGGTTCATTTGTAGTGGATTTAAAAGATTTATTGACAGGAGATTAAAATAGTTTTTTTGAAATACGTTCTCCAAGGCTAGTCCTAAAATTCCAAAACCAAAATTTGAATACTCATAATGAGTTCCAGGGCTATTTGTCGGATGCCAATTGCGTAGATATTTCACGATATCTGCATAGGTTTTACGATCTTTTTCTGGTATAACACGCATAAAACCAGAGGTATGTGTAGCGAGATGTTGAAAAGTCACTTTTGAAAAAGGACCCGTGAATTCACGCAATCCTGGCAAATATCTTGCCACAGGATCCGAAAGTTTAATTTTTCCATCTAAGACTTCTATGGCTAACAAAATAGCAGTGAAAGATTTTGTAATAGAGCCTAATTCAAAGATTGTATTTTCTGTAATTGGTTTTTTTGAACGCAGATTTGCGCTTCCAAAAGGAAGGAAGTAGGGTTTTCCTTGATAATAAAGAACAACTGCAATTCCAGGGATGTTGTTTTTTTGTTGATATTGCAGAACAGCTTTTTCAACTAATTGAATATGAAAAGATTTTTGTTTTATATGGGATTCAGTGCTGAATAGTGGAGATTTTAAAAAGAATAAAAGGGTAAAGAAGTATATAATTTTGAATAATCCCACTATAAGAACCTGCGGAGTGTTATTTAATTTAACTCTTTTCTTACAAGGAATTTGTTTTAATGTCTTTTAAAATCAGTAAAAACTTTAAATTATTCTTAGGTTTAATTTTTTTAGTCATTTGCGAGTGTTTAATTTTCTCATCTATTTGTTTTTAGCTATTTGCAAATCTGCAACCCACTTTCTATAATTTCTTTAATCTTAGTTAATTCGCTGGGTAATCCACGATTTTCATATGTTAAGTTATCCTTGCTGTCTTTTAAACTTTCAAAACATTAACCTTCCGCTCATTATTCTCATTTCTTCAGTTTTTGCATTCGTGACATCTTTTTGTGATTTATTAACATTTGGAAGGTGTACAGAGTATAATTTCTATTATATTATCTATGAATTCAAGTTTTTCCAGTGTTTATTTTTTCTGGCTTCTCTATTCACAACTTTATCGGTATTCACGCCCCTTCTTTAGTTGCGAGTTTTTTTTGCGTCTTCCCTGATATTTGGGATCTCTTGAAAAACAGCTTCTCCAACTGCAATCTGATCCTTTACTTTATCGGGATGGCATATAAAGTAAAGTTTTTTTGTTGCTCGGTCTACGTCACTTTCAGTAAACTTGCCCGATTCTCTTTCAGAGAATCAAAATTTTTATGCTTATTATTTAATGGGATTTATCTAAGATTTTTTGATAGGACACGAACTTTATTAATGAGTGTATTCATCGTGATATTTTGATTATCTCCGACAGAAAACTTTCTTCCTCTTTTTAGTGAAAAGCTCGCTTTAGCATGTTCAATATCATTTTTTAATTTAGATATATCTTTGTGAACTGTGCTTACATTTGGTAAGGGCGAATTTAAAAATCTCTTTTACATTGTTTATTATAACTTAATGCTGAGGTTATTATACATCGCTCTAAGTGTTTCGCAAAAAACCGCCAGCTTGCATGTTCCATAACGTGGCATATTGGCCGTTTAGTTTAAGTAATTCAATATGAGTGCCTTGTTCAATAATTTTGCCATGACTGAAGACAAGAATCCGATCCATATGAAAGAGCGTTGACAGGCGATGGGCGATCACGATCGTCGTTCTTTTTTGCATCAAGAGAAGAAGGCTTTCTTGAATGTAATGTTCTGTTACAGAGTCTAAAGAAGAAGTCGCTTCATCTAAGATGAGAATCGGGGCATTTTTTAATAATGCACGTGCGATGGCAATCCGTTGTCTTTGCCCCCCTGAAAGTTTGATGCCTCGCTCTCCGACAAGCGTATTGTATTGTTGAGGCAATTTATCGATGAATTCATGGCAATTCGCCTGGATCGAGCAGGTAATCACTTGTTCATCTGTCGCGTCCAAACGGCCATATCGAATGTTTTCCATAAGAGTTCGATGAAAAAGAATGGGGTCTTGTGGAATCATGGAAACTTGACTGCGCAGAGACTCTTGCGTGACATCCGCTATGTTCTGATCATCGATCAGAATTTGTCCGGATTGAATATCAAAAAAGCGCAAGATCAAATTGACAAAAGAGCTTTTACCACTTCCCGAGAACCCTACGAGTCCAACTTTTTCCCCAGCCCGAATGGTCACCGATTTGTTCATGAAAATGGGAGGTCTTTTTTTATAGTGAAAGTGCACTTTGTTGAAACGAATTTCACCTTTCGTGACATGTAGGAGAGGGGCATCGAATTTGTCGACAAGACCATGTGGAGGAGAAATAATCGATAAAGATTGTGTGCACGTGCCAATGTCTTCAGAAAATTCAGAAATATTGTTTGCCAGGAAGAAAAAACCTTCGATAATCCACATAGTTAAAGTTAAAACCAGGGCAAAGTCACCGACTGTAACGTTGTTTTTGGAACGCTCATAAATCAATAGCCAAGTCATGCAACCCACTAAACAGGTAATTGAGAGCGTATAGAAACATTTGACTTTCAGCAGATACCATTGAAGGTTCTGGTCTTTCGTGACAGTATCTTTTAGAGCTTCCTGTAGATAACGGCTTTCATATTTTTCATGTGCAAATAATTTAATATTTAAAATATTTGACAGGCTATCGACAATTTTACCTGTGATAGAGCTTCGTGCATATGAAAAAGTCTCTGCGTATTCTTGAGATTTTCTGGCGAGAAGTAAGGAAATGGAGATAAAGAGAACGCCCCAAGTAATTAAAATATAAGAAAAGTAAGGATTGATAAAATAGAGTGTAATGGATCCCGTCACTAGCGAAAGCAGATGAGCTGCATATTGGATTGAATTGGTGATCAGAGTTGTCATACTCTTAGCCATGTCATTAATCTTATTCGTCAAGCTACCTGAAAAATGATGTTGAAAATATTCATAAGAATGTTTTTCAACATAATCAAACATCTCCTGAGTAATTTGGGCTTTCATCTGAGGGATCATTTTTAAGATTAGCCAATCATTAAAACGAAAGACGATTCCGATGCTTAGTCCAAGTCCAACATAGAAAATAGCGGGAAATAGTAAGGCATTAAAAAGTTGTGTTGGGTTTGTTGAAGTATCATTCACACGGTCAATAATCACTTTGAGAGCATAGGGGCTTAAAGAAAAACTGGCTGCCCAGTAGCAGGCAACTAGAATTAAACCAACAATTTTAAGCGGTTGCTTTGCGAGAAAATGGCGGATGAATTTGGGGAATGTGGAGGGGAGCTTTGCCATAACCGACCTTTTTGAGCAGGAGCTTAATTAAGTCTATTATGTAATTGAAATATGATTCATTTTACACAAAAAAAGAAGAAGGAACGGTTCATCTTTTAAAATGAACCATTCTTTATCGAATTATAGGGCTTCTTTCACTGTTTCCCATGCACTGATATAGCGGATATTGTTTTCCGACAAATCATGGATGACCTCTGATCTTTGCAAAATTTCATTTGGAAGATTCAGGGCTGGATTATTTCTGACTTTTGGACTAAGGTATTGGGCTGCAGCAGTATTTGGAGAAATAAAGAAAACAAATTCCATATTTTCTGCCGCTCTTTTGGGCTCTAGAAGAAAGTTAATGAAGGCATGTGCAAGTTGCACTTCTGGCGCATGTTTGGGAATAATAATTTCATCAATCGATATAGCCGTTCCCTCTTGAGGGTATAAAATGCCAATATTTGCATCTTCTTGCATAACTTGGATCAGATCCCCACTGTAACCTTGTACGACTAGGTATTCAGCGCTCGCAATTCCATTTTTGTATTGCTCACTGTCAAATTTGGCTAGGTTACGTTTCCAGTTAATGAGGGTGGAAGCTGCTTGTGCAATTTGAAAGTCATCCGTCGAATTTAAACTATAGCCGAGACTTTTGAGTGCCGCACCCAAAGCTTCTCGTACATCATTTAACATGGTCATGCGACCTTTCAGATCCCGCCGTGCAAAAATTTCCCACGTAGGGGAGACGCGCTGAACTTTATCAATTCTATATCCGATACCTGTATAACTCACCATGTAAGGCACTGCTAGTTCAAGAGCTTGTGCTCCACCTGGAATTGGGAAGTTTAAATCGACATATTTCAGATTGGGAATTAGCGAAGGATCAATTTTTTGGAGCAGCCCTTGCTTATGCATCATTTCCACATAGTAGCTACTTGGAAAAATGATATCGTATCCTGTAGCCCCGGCTTTCAATTTGGCATACATCGCTTCATTAGACTCAAAGGTATCTAAGACAACTTTGCAATTAAATGTATGTTCGAACTCTTCGATGATCCCCGGCTTGATATAGTCGGACCAGCAGTAAACGTGCAGCTCTTTTCGGTTGGAATTGCAGGCTGTCAGCAAAAGCAATAAACCTGTTATTGCGTAAAGCATATAATTTCTCATATCGTTTCTCCTTTGGTTAAATGCTGGGTAATCCAGGCGAGGGCAAATGTCACAACAAGTAGAATAGTGGAAAGCGCATTAATAAGAGGAGTTGATCCGAATTTAATCATCCCATAGACATAAATCGGAAGTGTTGTGGACCCTGGTCCTGCCACAAAAGAGCTCACAATGTAGTCATCGAGAGACATTGTGAATGCTAACAGAGCTCCTGAAATAATTCCTGGAGCAAGTAAAGGAGCGAGAATTCGACGTGCAATGGTTCCCCAGCCAGCCCCTAAGTCTTGAGCGGCTTCGATCACAGCAAAGTCAAAATTTTGCAATTTTGACCACACAACCATCGTCACATAGCTAATACAGAAAGTTGTATGGGCAACAAAAATGGTGAATAAGCTCAATGGAATTTTGCTCATCACAAAAAAGAGGAGTAAGCTCATTCCCATCAGGATGTCGGGAATGACTAGGGGGGAATAAATAAGGGCGTATTGAATTTGTTGAATGCGAGACTTATAGCGATAGAGTCCAAACGCAGCAGCCGTTCCCATTACTGTGGAAATAATCGTGGCGCTTAACCCCACAATCAAAGAGTTTTGGACCGCATTCCAAATGGCTCTTTCGTGAAATAATTTTTCATACCACTTAAGAGAAAACCCAGTCCAAACCCCTCCAAATCGTGATTCATTAAAGGAGTTAACCATCAAAATGACGATGGGAAGATAAAGGAATAACAAAACCAAAATGGTGGCAATTAGAGGAACACGACTCCGTTTCATTTTCCTCTCCTGATAAAGAATTTACGCTTTTGTACCCGTCTTTGCAGCCATGCAATGGATGCCATGGGAACTAAAACAGCAATCGTTAGCAAAGCGGAAAGAGCACTAGCTTGAGGAAGATTGCGATCGGTAAACGTTTTTTGCACAATCTTATTCCCAATCATTTCACTGCTCGGTCCTCCCACTACGTCAGGAATCACATAAGATCCTAAAGAAGGAATAAAGACCATTAGAATCGCTGTGACTAATCCTTTTTTGATGCCTGGGATAAAAACTTTAAGAAAAGCCTGAAAACGATGTAAGCCGAGATCAAGAGCGGCTTCAATGAGCTGAAAATTAAATTTTGAAGCGGCTGCATAGATCGGTAAAATGGCAAAAGGAAGATAAGAATAAACCATGACCAGTAAAACAGCCCCAGAATTGTAAAGCAAAACAGTGTCTTCGGATACCAAATGAAAAAATAAAAGAATCCGCTTGGCCATGCCTTCGGGGTGTAACAGCGATTTCCATGCAAAAATCCGCACAATAAAGCTGCTCCAAAAGGGGAGAATCGTGAGTAGTAATAAAAGATATCTGACTTGTGCATTGGCACGGGCAAGATAATATCCCATGGGGAGGGCAAGCAGGCAGCAAATAGCTGTTGTCAAAATGCTTAACCAAATGGTGCGCCAAACGATCGCATAGTAACTCGCCGTATTTAAGCTTTTAAAGGTCTCAAGCGTCCAGCCTTCGCCTACGCCTCCATAAAAATCGAAAGGCTTAAAGGCTAAAGCGAAAATAATGAGGGTTGGAACTAAAAAGAAAATGAATAGCCATATGAGTGATGGAAGGGTGACTAAAAGTTCACCCAAACGAGATTTCAAAAACTTCATTCGAAATCCTCTTCCATTTCATTTTCGGAGCTTCCTACTTTTTCGGGTGGAAGTTGAGTGAGATTTTCGTCAGAAGCATGCCATATTTTTAGCATGTAACCATCATCTGCATGCCAATGGATCCAGACTTTTTCGCCCCAGGTAATGGGCGTTTGATCCAATAAAAAACGGTTATGCTGCAATGAAATCGCAATTCGATAATCGCCTGTCCGCACCCAATAATTGGTGTGATCCCCTTTATAAATGATGTCGTCTACCATGCCTTCAAAAAGGTTCTGGCGTTCATGATGCTGCGGTTTCTCACGTGAAATATGAATTTTTTCGGGGCGTACACTTAAGTGCGCTTGATCTCCGATGTTGAGATGCTTATCGTTAAAGCACAAGACGTCGGCCAAGCCTTCTAACTTGAGTTGGCAATAATCGCGATTGATGTGTTGAATGACGGTTCCATCTAAAAAGTTGGTGTCGCCAATAAAGGCTGCGACAAAGCTACTTTCAGGGGCTTCATAAAGTTCGACAGGCGTTCCAATTTGCTCAACTTTACCCTGATGCATCACTGCAATCCGGTCGCTCACTGCCATCGCTTCAGTTTGGTCATGTGTCACAAAAAGGAAGGTGATGCCCACTTCATCATGAATTAAATCGATTTCAAAGAGCATTTTTTGACGAAGTTTGAGGTCTAAAGCAGAAAGAGGCTCATCCAATAATAATAAACGTGGCTTGTTAATCAGCGCGCGTGCAATGGCGACTCGTTGTTTTTGGCCTCCACTGATTTGATCGGGCCTTTTATGGGCCTGTTCTTCCAGTTGGATTAATTTTAACATCCGCTCCACTTCATGCTGAATCTCGTTAGCAGGGCGTTTAGCGACACGCAGGCCAAAAGCTATATTTTCCCAGAGACTCAGGTGCGGAAATAACGCATAATTTTGAAAAACGGTATTAACCGGTCGCTTATATGGAGGAAGTCGTGTGATATCTTGTCCATCTAAAAGAATGCGGCCTGAGTCCGGAAGCTCAAAACCCGCTACCAAACGTAAAAGCGTTGTTTTCCCACAACCACTTGGGCCTAAAAGAGAAAAGAAATTCCCGCTTTCAACCGTGAATGAAACGTTGTCAAGCGCAACTACATCCCCATATTTTTTAGATACTTTTTCAAATTCAAGCTTACCCCACATTCCACAAAACCTTATTGTGCTAATTTTTTTTAGATTAAATGAACTCCAAAAGTGTAACAAACAACGCCCTCCTGTGCAACACATTTAGTCCAAAAAGAAATCTTTCAAGACAAAAATGGATCATTTAATGAAGAACTTTTTTTGTTTATGAATAAAAAATAAATACACTAATTTGTTTGTAAGGAAAATATAAATTATATTATTTCGTAAGGTATAATAAAAGAAGAGAAGAAAGGCTTAACACAAGGGTCCAAAAATGAAACCCTTTAAAACATTAGTTGATGTCATTCACTACATCGCAGAGCAAAAAAATCCAAAGGCTTTAAACCATTTGGAAAATGAGCAATGGAAAGCTTTTTCATCTTCAGATTTTGTTACTTCGGTAAAATATCTGACACTCTATCTCAATACCTTACAATTTAATAGGGGGGAGCGCATCGGAATTATGGCACCCTGCTCGGCTTTTTGGACCATCGCCGATTTTGCCATTTTGCTTGCTGGCGGAATTTCGGTGCCCCTTTTTGCGAATATCTCTCATGAAAATTTTGAATATGAAGTCGATCAGGCTGAAATCAAGGTTTTATTCATTTCAGGCGAAGAGCAATGGAAAATGTTGCATGCTCACCAAGGACATTTCAAACAAATCATTGCTTTCGATGAAAAGCCCAACGCTTTAACGCTTTCCGAAGCCTATCGAATTGGAAAAGAAATTGATGCAAAGGATCCCGATTTATATCCGTCTTTGCTATCCAAAATGACAGAAAAAGATGTCGCGACGATTATTTTTACGAGTGGAAGCACAGGCTTACCGAAAGGCGTCGAGCTCACCCAAACAAGTTTAGTGAGTTTATTGCACATAGATCCTTTTCACTGGAATCCTAAAACCGACCGATATTTAAGTGTATTGCCGTTAGCCCATATTTTTGCGCGTGCGTTAAATCTCATTATGGTTGCTTGGGGGATTAGCGTGTACTATTTAGCAGATGTCAAGAAATTGGGAGAAGCGGCTCAGCAGGTAAAGCCATCTCTGATGATTTTAGTCCCCCGTATCTTAGAAAAGATTCAAGCGAATATGTGGGCAAAAGTGAATGCAGGAAATTTTATGACGCGCTTGATAGGAAGGTGGGCTTTGAGATTAGCTGCTCAAAAAGAGTCTTCATTTTGGAGGCAGATCTTTCATCCGATAGCAGATACATTGGTATATTCTCGCTTACGAGAAGCTTTTGGCAATCGACTTCGCCTCATCATTTCGGGAGGTGCGCATCTGAATCCCGATGTTTACCATTTTTTTCTGGCCATTGGCTTTCCTGTTTATGAGGGGTATGGATTAACCGAGGCCGCCACCGTCTCTTGCAATCGCTTTAATCGAATCAAAGTAGGAACAATTGGTCTTCCCTTTGAAGGCATGACTGTTTCGCTCACTCCAGAAGGTGAGCTTTTAGTCAAAGGGGGATTGGTCATGAAAGGGTATTACAAAAGCCCTGAAGCTACACAAAATGCTTTCACAGAAGATGGCTGGTTGCGGACAGGAGATCGTGCACAAATTGACGAAGAAGGCTTTATTACAATTTTAGGCCGATTAAAAGAACTTTTCAAGACCACAAAAGGCGAATACATCTCACCCGTTCCCATTGAACAAGCTCTCGCCAAAGATCGTTTGGTTGATATGGCCATTATCATTGCGGATTCGAGGAAATATGCAACATGTCTTATTTTTCCTGACTTTGAAGCCGTAAAAAAAATACAAAAAAAATTAAACAAAGAGCAGATCCCTATGGAAGAATTTTTACAGGGACCAGAAATCAAGCAGCATATGCATAAGCTCTTGGTTTCTATTAATAAACATTTAAACCATTGGGAAGAACTTCATGATTTTCGAGTCGTTGCGGAACACCCATCGATAGAAGGGGGCGAACTTACTCCTACCATGAAACTACGCCGAGAGGTTATAGAGAAAAAATATGAAGATCTGATCAATAGCATGTATTTCGAGGAGTTGGTATGAAGGAAAGACTTGCCATTATTGAAGGAATTAGGACCCCCTTTTGCAAAGCAAATGAGGTCCTGAGACATCTGGAGGCAGATGATTTAGGTGCTTTTGCTGTTCGTGAATTGTTGGCTAGGATGCCTATTCCAAAAGATAAAATTGATGAACTGATCTTTGGGAATGTGATTGAACCTCCTCATGCCGGTAATGTTGCGCGTGTTGTCGCCGTCAAGGCCGGATTATCCGTTAAAACTCCTGCTTACACTGTGAATAGAAACTGTGCCTCAGGAATGGAAGCCGTTGTAACCGCAGCAAATAAAATCGAAGCTGGCGAAGCCTCCATCATTATAACCGGCGGTACAGAATCGATGAGCCATTTTCCTGTGTTATTTCCTAACCGTATGCGGGAATTTTTGCTTACTTTCAATAAAGCCAAAACATGGAAACAACGTCTTCGAGCGTTGCTCAGTTTTCGTCCTTCGCTGTTAACTCCCCAAATGCCCAAACTTGCAGATCCCCTTTGCAGTCTTTCGATGGGGCAAACGGCTGAAATCTTAGTTCGCCAATTTAAAATTACCCGAGAAGAGCAAGATGCCTTTGCACTGATGAGCCAGCAAAGAGCTCTCGCTGCTCGGGAGAAGCTGGCGGAAGAAATCATCCCGATTCCTTATCCTCCTTTTTTCGATCGGATGCAATTGGTTGATGATGGCCCTCGTGAAGGCACAAGCTTAGAAGGTTTAGCCAAGCTTAAGCCTGCTTTTGACTCATTAACCGGTACAGTTACAGCAGGAAACTCGAGCCAAATAACGGATGGCGCTGTAGCCCTTTTAGTGATGTCAGAATCTAAAGCCAAAGAATTAGGCTTGCAACCGATTGGCTACTTGGTCGAGTATGCTTACGCAGGCCTTGATCCAAGTCGCATGGGGCTTGGGCCTGCTTATTCCATTGCAAAACTTTTGAAAAAAACAGGGAAAAAGTTGCAAGATTTTGATTTAATTGAAATCAATGAAGCTTTTGCCGGGCAGGTAATTGCAGTTGAAAGAGCTCTCAATTCTCCAGAATTTGTAAAAAAAGAGTTAGGAGAAGAGACTGTCATCGGAGAAATAGATCGAAATAAATTGAATGTCAATGGGGGCGCCATTGCTCTAGGCCATCCACTGGGTGCCTCAGGAGCACGTTTAATATTGACTTTGTTAAAAGAATTAAAAAGACGCAAGAAAAATAGCGGACTTGCTGCCCTGTGTATTGGGGGTGGTCAAGGTGAAGCTGTTAGCTTAGAGGTTCAATAAAATGGAAACTGCTTTTACATTTTCACTCCTGCCAGGAGGCATTGGCCAACTCGTTTTTAATCTTCCACATGAAAAAGTGAATGTTTTGTCACCGCCAGTTCTTGAAGAGCTCGAAAATTTAATCGAGCAGCTTGATCCCAGTTCAGGTGTCAAGTTACTCCTCATTACAAGTGGCAAAGAGCATCAGTTTGTAGCGGGAGTTGACCTTAAAAAACTTGAGCCCGTTTTTCAGGATCCTTCCCAAGGGGAAAAAATTTTGGCTTTAGGTCACCGTGTTTATAAAAAGCTTTCAGAATTGCCTTTTCCAACCATTGCCGCCATTGATGGGGCCTGTTTAGGAGGTGGCTTAGAACTCGCACTTGCATGTAAATATCGAATCGTTTCTGATCATCCGAAAACAGCATTAGGCCTTCCAGAGACTCAACTGGGGATCATGCCTGGATGGGGAGGAACGCAGCGTTTACCACGTTTAATTGGGCTTTCATCTGCTTTAGGAATGATTTTAAATGGGAAGACGGTGAATGGTGTAAAAGCGTACAAAATGAAGCTCGCTGATTCTGTCGCTGCTTGGGAGTTTTTTCCTGAAAAAAGTCTGGAATTTGCTCGAAATATTTTAAAACCGGAGTTTGCGCAAAAAGTTTTGAACCGTCGAAAACAAAGTGGCATCCAAAATTTTCTGTTAGAAAAAAATCCGGCAGGAAGAGCTCTTATCTTTTATCAAGCTAAAAAGCAGGTCCTAGACAAAACGCATGGATTTTACCCCGCACCCCTTGTTGCTCTCGAGACAATCAAGCAAACTTACACGCTTCCTCTCAATGAAGGGTTGGAAATCGAGCAGAAAAATTTCGTAGAAAATATTCCCACCAAATTTATGAATGCCAAAAATTTGGTTAAGGTGTTTTTCCAAAATGAATCCCTTAAAAAAGATGCGGGCATTTCTATCCAAGCAACTCCTAGACCCGTGAAATCTGCAGGTGTTTTAGGCGCGGGAACGATGGGTGGAGGTTTAATCTTTTTGTTTAGCTATCATGACATCCCTGTGCGGTTTAAGGATATTAACTGGGAAGCTGTCGCGAAGGGCTACAGCCATGTATACAGCCTGTTCAAAAAGATGATCGAGCTGAAAAAACTCGATAAAGATCAGGCCATCTTAAAGTTTCAACAAGCCAGTGGCACTATCGATTACACGGGCTTTAAACAGCTTGATCTTGTCGTGGAGGCGGCTACGGAAAATTTGGAACTTAAACATACTTTACTTAATGAATTGGAAAGTCAGCTACGGCCAGATGCCATCATCGCCTCTAATACCTCTTCATTAACTATTGCGCAAATGGCATCCGTGATGAAGCATCCTGAACGATTTGTGGGGATGCACTTTTTCAATCCACCCAATCGGATGCCTCTTGTAGAGGTTGTCAAGGGGACCCAAACATCTGATGAAGCCATCGCAACAGCTGTGGAAACATGCCGTCGGTTAGGTCGGACACCTATTGTGGTGGGTGATTGTCAAGGATTTCTCGTGAACCGCATTTTTGTTATGGGAGCTAATGAGATCGTGCGTTTTCTTGAAAAAGGCAATTCAATAGAAAAAATTGAAAAAACTATGCTTGACTTTGGAATGCCCATGGGGCCTTTTCATCTGTCAGATGAAGTTGGAAATGATGTATCTTGCAAAGTTTCTCATATATTTGAAGAGACCTATGGTAAGCGGATGCAAGTTCCAGAACTTATTGAAAGAATGAATCAAAAAGGGCTTTTCGGGAAAAAAACAGAAAAGGGCTTTTATCTTTATGATAGCAAAAAGCCAACAGTTAATCCGGAAGTTCAGAAAATCGTTGAAGTCATCGGACAACCAAAAGAAGAGCTTTCATCCGAAGAAATGGTTGATCGTTCCATCTTTTTAATGATCAACGAAGCGGCACGATGCTTGACCGAAAAGATTGTGCAAAAGCCCTCAGACATTGACATGGCTCTCATTTTGGGAACAGGTTTTCCGCCGTTTAGAGGGGGATTACTTCGTTATGCTGATTCACGTGGAATTCAAACCGTGGTGGATCGACTCAAAGAATTTGAGCAAAAAGAGGGGGCGCGTTTTTCTCCTTGCGAACTCTTACTTGAAATGGCAAAAGAGAATCGCAATTTTTATTGAGGACTTTATGATTGAAAGCACGGAATCGCGATTGACGACATTTGACTTATCGCTTTTGGGATTTAGCTTTGGCAATTTGCTTTTGTGCAAAGTCAGGGAATTGAATCAAGAAGACGATGCGACACTTTACGCAATTGGGTGTGTGGCTAGCATTGTATTGCTTAATGTTGGCATGGTTAGTAAAACTTCGGCACCTGCATTTAAAAAAATCGAATGGATATTTAATCCTTTAGGTTTTGTTGCTTTTATGTCAGCTTGCATTGTGAATGCTGTTGGGCTTAAGGTGATTGCTCAGCAGCCTGTGCTCGTCTTGAAAGCCGCAGTTTTCTCTGCAGCTTGGTGTGGAATGAGACGTTTATACAGTCGGTGCTATCAAAAGAAAAAACCAAGTAAAAATGGTTCTCCTAGTGACGAAAAGTCCTTTAAAAATGATTTAGCCATTATGTCAAGCCCTATTGTACCTCTAGCTTTGACAGGACAGGCCATTCTGCAACGCACTAACTCTATTTTCAGTAGCATTATAACCGGCCTTGTGATGTTTTCTGTCATGGAGTTAAATCGAAATTGGGTTCGTTTTAAAGGAACCCGGACATATTCTTGGGAAATCATTAAAGTTACAATTCCTCTCATTGCTTGCGCAGGTCTAGTTGCGAGCATTATTACACGTTTTTAGGGGATGGTATTCAACCATCTTCTTGATCTAATCATAAAATTGTCAATAATTTGAAGAGAAGATTTGTTTTTAAATTTATGATACATTGGCCTTACTTCCCTAAGTAATTGAAATTAAAAATTTAAAACCAGTTCAAGTAAAATTATTTAATTGAATTTTGATCTGTCTAATTATTTTTCTTTGATTCAATTTGAAAATCGTATGATTTTTCGCTCAATCTTTATTTTTATTAAACAACCCTTTTGGAGGATAAATGACTTCATATGTTCAAGGACCACCGGCTACTATTTTTTTGATGAGAAAACAATGCTTAAATTAACTCAAGAAAGAGATAGGAAAACTTCGAGAGCAAAAGAAGGAAGTTCTATCCTAAGAGAGTCCAGTCTGTTTTAGATAATCAAAAATATGTGGATAAATCAAATTGGGCTGTGACATTTATTGTTGCACATCCAAAATGCTTATGCTGCTCAAATTACAGGCCTGCCAAATTAGTGATTGAGGGAATAAGTGATGGGACAATTCAAAAATATGCAAAAAAAGGAAAACATTTCGTGATTGTTTTCTATGTAGAAACTTTTTATGGAACACTTGAAATAGAGACTCAGTGTATTCCTCAGAAAGATTTAAAATACCAAGAAAAAAGTGGAACATGGGTTAAATCAAGTGCACAAGTCAAGGCAAGGCTTGCTGATGTCGAAAAAGACACGACAAAGCCTTTCAAGTACTCGGTATTTGGAAAATACTCCATAGAAAGTCGAGGATGTCATAATACAGCGACATGGGCAAGAGAGAAATTGCAAGTTATGGATATGACTATGAGCAAAAGCCGGCGTGCGTGGTTTCATGCTAAAACGACAGATTTTACACATCGCCCAAATCGGCGTTCAAATTTTTTGGTTTCTTTGTTTCGAAAAGTTTTCAATGGAGCTAAAAAGAAGTTGAGTAATTTTATACAATTTAATAAAAGCTGCGTTTGACGTGATGATGGGTTCTAATTTATTGCGCCCTTAAAACTTTTTGTTGAAGTGATTCTTAAGATTACTTGCATATGATTTTAAAAATCACTTCCATCGCATAGCTTATGCTTTTTTACGCTTTTGAAGATATATTTAGGTGTATTTAGATAATATGTTTTACCCATTTACCTGAGCTAGATTCTTTTTAAGCATATTATAAGAAATTTAATCCCCAGCAATCATTTTTTTAATAAGTGCTTTAAAAGAGCTTGGCTGAAATTTCCATGTAGTTTACATATGATTGTTTCTTGACGCTTCCCATAAATGGGACAATTAAATTTTCGAGTACTCTGTCAAGGGGGTTTGGATCATCTCTTTTTTTCATTGGAAGAAACGGTCTCTTTAGACTCCTGCGGTTCAATAAATGTGTTAGAGGCTTCTCTATTGTCGAATGCTTGAGGTTTTTTCACAATGATTCATAATCAACTGAATTAGATCAACGGCAAAACAAATCACTTGCCCATACTTTGAAAATAGGGCTCCCAATGCAAGCAATTCTAAAACTATTTTAGCATATCTTTTGTCGTGTCGTGCACAGGCTATTGTGATAGGACGAAGACTACAGGGTGCCAAAACATTTATCATGGCAGTGGCTATATGTACTTCTGCAGAAGAAAACGATTGTTTAATAACTTTTGCTGCAATATTCACAATAAGTGTTGTCGAAGTTCTAAAAGTTTGTGCATTTGGCCAATTTGTGGGAATTTCCCAGAAAGAAGAACTGGTGACTGCCATATGTGACCTATGGGTAACAGGTTCAGGATGTAAGAGGGGAGCACGAGTACACAAGTTCTGCTAGAAATGTGTAGAGTTTTTGAACTGTACCGGAAAATGTAAGCATTTGCGCTTTCATGCTCTACCTTGACTTCTAAGGTGTCATGATGTTACCGAGTGGATTTTTAAACTTAAACGAAAAATGTTCTCTAGTTCTTTTGGGAAATGGTATTTTTTGGCTTGAGTTGAACTACACAAATTGAACTTTTTCATGTGGCGAAACGCAAGGTTGAATCTTGAATTTTTTTTGGAAGTGCAATTGAAAACGCGTGTCTGTAGTTATGTTAAGGAAGATAATTAATCCTACTTGATGGGCCTGGTTCCTGAAATCGTATGATGACTCCAGGAACCAATCAAACTTACTGGTTTGTCTGTACTGGTAGACTCTCATTTAAAGTCTTATAGGCTAATTCAACCTCTTCAAGCATATCTTTAATAAGTTCTGCAAAAGCACCAGAAGAAATTTTTTGTATTTTTTTGGTGTGATTATTTTTTAGCTTTTCATATTGTGCCGTGATGTAATCGATGTTATGGGCTTCTTCCTCTGGGATATTTAAAATTTTGAGAGCCTCTACAGGATTCTTTGGATCTAATTTATCTTTCCATTTAAAAGTGCTGAAAAGCTCTGTCGCTTGTCGTTTAACTGGAACCATTTCTTGACTGTTAGATTCCTGAGATTTCTCATAAAAATTCAACGCCTCACTGATAAGATCCACAGCTAAGCAAACGATTTGTCCGTAGGTGGGAGGGGAAAGGAGAGATCCCAATGCCAATAATTCTAGAGCCACTCTCGTATACCTTTTATCATAAAGAGCACATCCAATTGTGATTGGCCGGATGCAGCATGCTCCTAACGCATTTATTGTACTTGTAGCTAAATGAACTCCAACAGAACAAAGCGACGATTGAATGGCTTTTGCAGCAATGTTCACGATAAGGGTTGTTGAAGTCCTTAATGTTTGTGTGTTTGGCCAAGAGGTCGGAAGTTTCCAGAAAAATGAATTGGTGATTGTTGTCATGGTGTATCCTTTAAGATATTTGATTCGAGACGCAGGGGAGGGACAGGTGTATCGTGGTAAACATTGAGCTCTGCCAAAAATGTTGAAACCTTAATGTAAACTCCCTGGTCATCGCTGGAAAGTGTGAGTTTTTTTGTCTTCAAAGTTCCCCACTGACTTTTTTGTGCAATTATCATATTTCTTATTTCGAGCAGGTATAACTTTATTTGGCGAAGATCAATACCTTCTCTGTAGAGCTTTTTTTCAAATATTTCTAAAATGGATTGCTCATTCTCTAAGACAATTTCTCGACACTCCAGAAGGTCTGTTAACTCTATTAAAAAATGGCGAATGCTCCTTTTTAAAAGGTTTTGATAGCATTCTCCTCTAGGAATAGGT
>NZ_JBFWIR010000057.1:0-22198 GCF_050255895.1 Parachlamydia sp. | reverse complement strand
CATTTCCCAACATCTCTCCGCTTGCAATTCTGAATAGTAGGTTATAAGCAATTTGACCTGCTCCTCCGGTCACCGCAATGCGCTTTATGGATTTCGACATAGCATTCCTCCTGGTCGTTTGATTGCATATTAAGATGAAACGGTGATTATTTCAAAAAAGTTATTTCAAAAATATCGATTGCCAGCAGAAATTCCGAAAGAAATTATAATGAATATATTTAATTTTTAATTTGTATTTTTCAGGCCAGATAGTAAGCCTATAAAATTATTTAAATATTCATTAAATTTTTTTTAAAATAATTGAGATGCTGAATTATTGATTTTTTTGTGTTCATCTATTACAAGAATTTTATGACATTAACAACGAATGGCTATTTATTAATTGAACCGGGAAATTTTTCGGAAAGCTTACAAAAAGCAGCTGATAAACTCGAAAAAGCATCTAATATTTCGAATCATTTAACTACCGCAAAAGAGGTGTATTTCGTGATGATATGATCTTGAATTAAATCAAAATTTGAATTTTTAAAATTAAAGAAAAATAGTAATTTAAATCGAAATATTTTCCATTAATTTCTAATGGAAAATTTTTTATAATGAAATATAGAACGTAAACTTTCGAAGCTTGAAACATGTTTTTAATTTATTAATTAACTCGAAATATTTATTAAATAATAAATCTCAATTAGAGGATGAAAGAATTTACACAAATTGCCTTAGGCATACTTCTTTCTTCGAATGGAGAGGAGAAATTCCAATTGATTTTGAACCGATCATTAAAAATTGCATGCTTTCACGCTTGAGTATCGATTTAAACGGCCTAAAGATCCGTTAAGATACACATCCTTCTAAAATGGGCAACTTATGGGAAAAGGTGGAATTCTCAGAGATACGTCGCTGATGGCAGTCATCATTAGCCAAATAAAGAATTGTTCGCGGCTTTTGAGTTAAGAAGCAATAGACAAAGTCAAGAGTTATAGAGATCAAACAGCACTGACATGTGCAATTTCCGAGGGTTTTGTTGTTATTGAAGAGCAATTAACGGCAAAAGATCCTGATGGTGACACCTGGCGAGACATCAATGTCAGAGGAAACAGATCAAATGCAAGATGCTTTCACCAAGATGTGTTGACGGAGAAGCCCATTTAGAAGATAGAATTTTTGAGATTTAGGGAGAAATGAACACCTTATTTCTTCCTGAGTGGGAAAGGATGTTGAAGTTCGTCCTTAAAAAGCTTTATTTTTTTGCATTTTTAAAATTACGTTCTTCAAATTTAATCTTCATTAATGTTATAATCCACACCTTTCATGCTTATTCAGTGCACGATATAGATTAAACGCTCTTTAAAAGGAATGGGATGACACAACCACTCACATTTGCTTCGAAAGAACAATTAAATATCATTGAGATTTTTTCTAGTGTTCAAGGAGAAACAAGTTTCGCTGGTCTACCGACGGCATTTATCCGGCTAGCGGCTTGCAATTTACGTTGCTCATGGTGCGATACCTCTTATTCTTTTGGAAGAGGGGATGTTTTCGGGCTCCCTCAAATTTTGGAAAAAGTCGATGAGTTTGGCTGTCGAAATGTTTGTGTAACAGGTGGGGAACCTCTTTTGCAAAAAAATGTGTATCCTTTGATGACACAACTTTGCGACAAAAACTATATCGTTAGTGTGGAGACTGGAGGATCTTTGTCTATTGAGGAAATCGATCCGCGAGTACATATTATCTTGGATATAAAATGTCCAGATAGCAACATGAGTGATCGCAATTTTTGGCCAAATTTAAGTGCTATACGCCCGGAAGATGAAGTCAAATTTGTCATCAATGGCTACCAAGATTACCTTTATGCGAAAGAAGTCTGTGAAAAGTTTCAGCTATTTTCACGAAAAATTCCTGTCTTACTATCTCCAGTATTTGATGTGTTGGACTCTAAAGAACTAGTGAATTGGGTTTTGCAAGATAAACTGCCAGTGCGTTTAAACATGCAATTACATAAATTTATTTGGTCTGCAACAACTCGTGGAGTTTAATATGAAAGCTATTGTGTTATTAAGTGGGGGATTAGATTCCGCTGTGATGCTTGCTCGTCTCCACGAACAACAAATCGAAACACTTGCAATTAGTTTTGATTATGGTCAGCGACATCGTGTTGAATTAGAATTTGCTAAAAAGATAGCGGATTTTTATGGTATTGAACATGAAGTAATTCCAATCGATCCTTTAATTTTTCGGGGTGGATCAGCCTTAACATCTTCAGAAACTCCCCAAAAAGGGAAGTCCAAAGAGGATATTCTAAAGCAAAGCATTCCCTTCACTTATGTTCCTGCACGCAACACCCTTTTTTTAGCTTATGCTTTGGCTAAAGCTGAAATGCACGAGGCTGATCAGATCCATTTTGGGTCTAATGCGATGGATTTTTTATCTTATCCAGATTGTCGTCCTGGCTATTTTGAAGCCGCGCAAGAACTTTTTAATCAAGCAACAAAGCAATCTGTAGAAGGAAAAGCCCCTCAAATCGTCACACCCCTTTTAAAGTGGACAAAAGAAGAGATTGTAAAAGAAGGTTATCGCTTAAAAGTCCCTTTTGAACTCACTTCTAGCTGTTATGATCCCACTGCAAATGGACAGCCTTGTCAACAATGCGATGCCTGTACATTGCGGCAAGACGCATTTCTTTCTATATCAGAAGTTAATTAAGACGAATTTCCAATTGATGTGACATCCCTTTTCTTACGCTAAAGAAAGGGGATAATCTTAACATCTTTTGCATGTCGTGACGGGCGTAGTGATTCCACTCTTTCATCTCTTCTTTTTCAAGCAGCTGAATCAAGTGATCTAGTTTATAATTTGTTTTAGGAGAATAGAAATAAGAGCGGGCTTTTTTTGTTAAATGGAGATAGATCTCAGCAGTCCTTTGATCCACACAAAAAAGACCTTGACCGACTTCATGTAGATAGGTGGCCAAGCAAAATTGATTGTCGTAAAAAAGTTCATTGAAGAAATTACTAGCGGAATGAGCGATTTTGAATGAATAAGAGATCTTTTGAAAGCGCTCCTTCAATTCTTGTAAAGTTGCAATGCCCGAACGATTTTGCATCCAAGGCTTGATAAATGCTTCCACTACTTCTTGCATGCGCTGATGAACACTTTCACTTTTTGCAGGGGATGTACAAAATTTTTTTACATCCAAGTACCACTCTTCTTTTTTTTGAGTATTTAATCTTCTCACTTCCACATTTTCAGCAGGGGAAAGCGAGAGAAGCTCGTTAAGATCAAATTTCTCCAAGAAAACATAGCTTTTTTTTCGATCATAAGCACCTACCAGACTTTTGATCCAAGAACCCCACCCTAAAGAATAATCACGTTCAGTTGAACGGTTTTTCACATATTTTTTGAGGGTTTGTTGGATTTCATCAATATGTCCTTGACCCATGCCTTTCAAGAAAATGAGGTCTTGTGTGTCAGCTTTTAAAAGATCTTGTATTAGGCATTTTCCATTTTTCTCTAAGCATTTCTCCGCATGTTGTGATAACCCTAGAATATGGATAGGTTCATCAAGAAAGATAGGAGAGATCCAATTGCGAAATCCGGGACCAAAATCAAATTCTAGCTGTTGTTTTTCATGGATAGTCACTTCAGAAACTGTTTCTGAAACAGAACTAGAGATTTTAGTTGGAGTTGATGTATTTAATTTTCGAATAGAATTTACATTAACGGTTTCTAACGCGTAGGTTTTTTCGAGTCCATGTGTGTAAGCTGTTTTATAGATGTCAGCAAATGGAACAGGTGTATTTGGGCTTAAAGTTTGTTTTGCTACCGTTTCTGCATTGGCATGAAAATAAGGAGGATTCGAAATCTGGAGATGTTCGGTACAAGGGATGAAATCTTCTTCGTTATCGTCTTTAGAAGTATTTACAAATTGATCGAACTGTTTTTTCAAATTTTCAAGTATAGGCATTATAAACTCGGATTATTAGCTCTTTTACTTATTTTTAAAGGAGTTGAGAAATAATAGAAACAAAAAATAATCCTAAACCACTTTAAAAATTAAAAACATCTTATTTTATTGTTCAGGATGCAGTGAGGACAAGAGGCATTGTTGAGAAGTTGTACCTTTAATGAATTTAATTTTTTAGTAATAGCCTTGCTCATGATTGTGGTTTATGCATAGTTCATTTAAAGAGGATTTTCTAAGGAGGCCGCAGCTTCCACAAGAAAGACTATAAAGCTTTATTCTATAAAATAAAAAGTAAAAAATGCTTTTAAAATAGCTTAAGGAGAGGGTTTATGGCATAACAAAAAATAATGGCTTTCACAAAATGAAAGCAGATGATGCTCTAACGAACTTAATAAAAGCCATATCTTCTTCATGAGAAGATATGGCTAAAATTAAAAATTAAGATTCATCAGAAGCGATAGTTGCTGTATGGCTACTTTCAAGCTGATTGATTAGATTTGTCAGCTCTTGTTTTTTTTCAGAAAATTCGTGTTCAATTTTTTCAATTTTTTCTTGCAATGACAACGTTTCACTTTCTTTTTGCGACATTAGATTTTGATAGTTGTGTTCCATTGAAGCAATTTTAAGTTCTCGTTCTTGTAGCAGCGACGTGAGATGTTCAATTTCTTTTTGAAGAATATTCGTTTGTTGGTGTTTCTCGAGTTCCGCATTTTCGTGAATAGCTAAGGCGAGCAAATAGTTACTTTGGAGTTCACGATGTTTGTCTTGTAAAAGCTGAACCTCATCTTCCACTTGCGAAATGTGTGTTTCTTTGCCTTGCAGTATAGAAGAAACGTGTTTCAATTCCCCATCTAAAGCACGTATTTCTTGTTCTCGATCTTCCTGGCTAGCTAAAGCGGAATGGAAGCTGCTGAGCAACTCACGATGTTTATCTTGCAAAAGCTGAACTTCTTCTTCCACATTGCTGATGTAACTCTCTTTATCCTGTAATAAGAATGAAAGCTGTTTGACTTCTCGTTCTTTTTGATCATGCTGAGCAATCGTTTGTTGAAGTTGTGTAGTAAAATCTTGCTGAGCATTTAAAGCCAATTGATAGCTTGCTTGCAGATCTTGATATTGATTTTGCAAGGATAGAATATCTTGCTCAGCATCTTTAATCAGCGTTTCTTTTTCCTGCAAAAGGGAAGCCAAATATTCGAATTCTTCTTGAATTTGATTTAACTCCAACTCTTTATCTTTCTGGCGTTCCGAAGCCTTGACAAGATCCTGTTGATGATTTTCTTGTGCTGCCATCGCCAATTGATAATCATCTTTAAGATGGTTTAAGTCTTGCTGCAGGTTTTGGATAAAATGTTCTTTGTCTTGTAAAGCAGAGGCTAAATACTCAAATTCTTCCTGAAGCAAAACGGCTTCTTGTTCTTTCTCTTTTTGTAGAGCTAAAGCGTGGATAAGCTCTTGCTCAGAGCCTTTTTGTGAAGCCAGAATCTCTTGATAGTTTTCTTTAAGCTGGAGGATCTCTTGTTCAAGATGACTAATGTGTGCTTCCTTTGTTAGGAGATTGGAAGCTAAATACTCAAATTCTTCCTGAAGCAGTAGGGCCTCTTGCTCTTTATCTTTTTGGAGGGCCAAGACACTCACGAGCTCTTGTTTAGATTCTTCTTGAGCAGCCAAGGCTTCTTTGTATGTTTCTTGAATCAGGTTTATTTCTTGCTCAAGATGAGTGATGTGGGCTTCTTTAGTTTGGAGGTCGGAAGCTAAATACTCAAATTCTTCCTGAAGTAAAAAAGCTTCTTGCTCTTTCTCTTTGTGTAGAGCGATGGCTTGCGCAAGCTCTTGTTTAGATTCTTCTTGAGCAGCCAAAACCTCTTGATAAGAAGTTTTGAGCAGATCCATTTCTTGCTCAAGATGAGTGATGTGGGCTTCTTTAGTTTGGAGGTCGGAAGCCAAATATTCAAATTCTTCCTGAAGTAAAAAAGCTTCTTGCTCTTTCTCTTTATGCAGAGCGATGGCTTGCGCAATTTGACTTCTTAATTCTTTTTGCAAACTCTCCTGTTGATCTCGAGTTGCAAGGTAGTGATCCTGTAATTCCCCATATTTTTGCTGAAGCAATAAGACTTCTTGCTCTACATTAAAAGCATAGAGTTCTTTTTGTTCGAGTAATTGTGTTGTGGATTGCAAATCATCTTTCAAAGCCGCTACATGCGCTTCTTTCTCTTTTTGCAGCGCAAGACTATTCTCAATTTGTTGATGTAATTCAACCTGTAAGGATTCTTGCTTTGATACAATTAGCTGGTAATTATTTTGAAGCTCTTCATTTTTAGCCTGCAAAAGTTGAATCGTTTGTTCTTTTTCTTGCAAAACGGAAGTTAAGTGTGAGAACTCTTCCTGAAGAAGCTTTGCTTCTTGCTCTTGTTCTTGTTGGCGTGTAAGAGTTTGCTCCATTTGGAAAGTAAATTCTTTCTGTGACATTTCTTGACTAGCAAGGACATCTTTTAATTGTAGGATTTCTTGTTCAAGCTGATCGTTATTGGTTTCTTTCTCATGCAAGGATAGAGTTAATTGCTCTAACTTTTCTTGTAGAAGAATTGCCTCAGCTTCTTTTTCCTTTTGCAAGGTAAGGGTGCTGTCAATTTGAGCTGATAATTCCTGTTGTAAACCTTCGTGCTGAGCAACAGCTAGCAAAGAATCTGTATGGAGTTCTTGATATTGCTCATGCAAAAGTTGCAATTCTTGTTCTATGCGGCCGACATATGTTTCTTTTTCTTGTAAGGCAGCTGTTAAGGATTCAAGGTCTGCTTGCAATTGCTGAGACTCTAGTTCTTTGTCTTTTTGTAAAATCAAAGCCATCTCTAATTGTGCTGCAGTGCGACTTAAAGCATTTTCGTTAGTCTCCAATGTTGCAAAATAGCTTTCTTGGAGGTCTTGATATTTTCCTTGCAGCAGTGCAACTTCTTGCTCAACATTTTCCATCCCCATTTGCTTTTCCGCTAGTAGAGTGCTGAGCTGATTGAGCTCATCTACATTTTTGAGATATTGGTGATTGAGCATTTCGTTTGCAGCAATTTGCAATTGGTAATCTTCTTGCAAACGCTTTATTGCTTGTTCTTCTGCTTGCACAGTTGCGTCTAATAAGGCGATTTTTTCTTCGGCATTTTTCAATGTTTCGGCCAAATGCAAATGACTGGTATGTTCTTTTTCTAGATTTTCAAGATTGGAGAGTGTTGCAAATAATTCTTTGACGAGTGTTTGAGAATGGGCGCGCTCATTTTCAATATTCTCTTGAAGAGACAGCTCTAATGTCTTAAGATTTTCAATTTCTTGATTCTGAGAAATGATAATTTGATCATATTCATTTTTTTCCCGCAGAAACTTTTCCAGTTCTTGAGACTTATTTTCTAAAAGAGCACCTTCTACTTCAGATGCCGTATAAAACTGATTAATTAAAGCTGTTTGCTCTTGGTGGTGCTGTTGCAATGCTTGGATTTCTGTCTGCAAAAAATGTGTCGATTTTTCATTTTCTGACAGGGCTTGCGTGTATAAATTCAGCAGTTGATCATACTCTTCTTTCATTGATGTCAATGCGAGCTCTCGTGCTTCTAATTCTTTATCAAGAGATTCAAATCTTTGCTGGATATCTGCAAGTTCTAGAAGTTTGTTGTCTGACTGTAGCAGCTCATCCGAGTATTTGTGTGTTTGGAATTTTTCAGCTGCTAAGCGCGTGTGTAAGGCTTCGTGAATCTGGCTTAGCGCGAGGATTTCATGATTCTTTTCTTCCAAAAGATTTTTAGATTTTTCAAGATCTTGTTGTAGGTTTACAATAATCTGTTGTTTATCTTGCAACGCGTTTTCTAACTCTTTTCGATATTGACGCGCATCTTGAATTTGAGCTCGTAAGGCTTCAATTTTTAGTTGCTGTTCAGGATTAGGTTGATAACCAAATAAGTCGACTTTTGTGTGCAATAGTTCGTATGAAAGGGCCTGTACTTCTTCGTTGAGGTTGGCAATCAGATATTGGCGATCGCTTGACTCTTCTTGCAATTGCTGGATGATTAAACTTTGTCGCGCCAGCTTTTCTTTTTCTGCGGCAGTTAACATGGCTGTTTGGGAGGGAATATACAAATCGGATTGGGAAGGTTGCTCCTGATTTATTTTACCACCTCGAATAACTTCAAATCCAATAATCCCCATTAGTACACATGTCACTACGCTTAGACCGATAGCTGTGGTTTTTTGCTTCTTTTTAGGGATGTAAGAAGGGGGCTCTGAAAAGCGGTTTGATTGATTTTCGGAATTTTCAGAACCTTCATGAGGGTTTTGAATGTTAGAATCTATTTTCATTGTTTTTTTCCATCAATTCATACGTTTTAATAGCGAAAGCAAGATTTGCAAGCATAATCCATAATCTCTCTGCTATTAAAAACTCAACATAAAATTTAAGCAAGGTTTTAACTCACGAAAGGAAAGCCATTGAAAAATTTATAAATAAACATTAGGATCTGGCCAAATGCTAGCATAAAATAATTGACTACCAGGATAACAAAGGGGACATATCATCATGGTTGAGCATCATCTTTATACTAACCGACTCATCCATCAAAAATCTCCCTATCTTTTGCAGCATGCTCATAATCCAGTTGATTGGTATCCATGGGGAGATGAAGCTTTTTTAGCCGCAAAGGAAGCAGATAAGCCCATTTTTTTATCTGTCGGTTATGCAACTTGCCACTGGTGCCATGTCATGGAGCAAGAATCATTTGAAAATTTAGAAGTAGCTCAAGCCTTAAATGAAGCTTTTATCAATATAAAAGTGGACCGCGAAGAACTGCCAGAAGTAGACAGCCTGTATATGGAGTTTGCTCAAAGCATGATGTCTGGTGCTGCAGGCTGGCCGTTGAATGTGATTTTAACACCGGATTTATATCCTTTTTTTGCTGCAACTTACCTTCCCCCAGTCAATAGCCATGGACTCATTGGCATGCTTGAGCTTGTAGAACGAATTCATGAAGCTTGGCAAGGTGACGAACGGGAACGCATTTTGATGCAATCTGAAAAAATCGTTGAAGTTTTTGAACAGCATGTGCACACCTCAGGAGAACTGTTGCCACCTCCCGAAGTCATCGAAAAAACCATTGAGATGCTCATCAAGTTAGCAGACCCTGTTAATGGTGGAATGAAAGGGGCTCCCAAATTTCCGATTGCTTATCAGTCTGTCTTTTTGCTCCGCTACTCCATGGAAAAAAAAGATAGTCGGCCTTTGTTTCTTGTTGAACGAACCTTGGAAATGATGCGCAGGGGAGGTATTTACGACCATTTAGGTGGAGGTTTTTCTCGTTACAGTGTAGACGAAGCTTGGCAAATTCCTCACTTTGAGAAAATGCTTTACGACAACGCTCTTTTGGCAGATTGCTATTTTGAAGCCTGGCAAGCGACCCAAAATCCACAGTATAAAAAAGTCTGTGAGGAAATTTTGCATTATGTATTGCGAGATATGTCTCATTTTCGCGGGGGCTTTTATTCGGCTGAAGATGCCGATTCAGAAGGCCATGAAGGGCGTTTTTATACGTGGACTTTAGAAGAAGTTGAAGAGTTGCTAGGTGGTGAAAATGAAAGTGAATTATTTGTTCATTATTTTGACATTACTCCCGAAGGAAATTTCGAAGGGAGGAATGTTTTACACACGCCTTTAAGCCTAGAAGAATTTGCGAAAAAGATGGGAATGGATGCCCAACAACTGGATCTTCTGTTCACCGAACAAAAACATATTCTTTGGAAAGCACGAGAAAAAAGAGTTCATCCGTTTAAAGATGATAAAATTTTAACAGCTTGGAATGGATTGATGATTCAAGCGATGGCAGAAGCTGGTTGTGCATTTTGTGATCAACGATTTCTATCGGCAGCGCAAAATAGTGCCAAATTCATTAAGGCAAAACTTTGGAATGAGCATGGCTTATTGCGTAGATGGAGAGATGATGAAGCCATGTTTTCAGCTGGGTTAGACGAATATGCTTTCTTGATCCGAAGTTTATTGACTCTATTTGAAGCAGGTTGCGGTACGGAATGGTTACAATGGGCATTAGAGCTCAATGAAATTCTGAAGAATCAATTCAAAGCTTTAAATGGTGCTTATTATCAGACTAACGGGCAAGACCTTTCGCTTGTCATTCGGAAATGTCAATTTTCAGACGGTGCAGAACCATCCGGAAATGCGATTCAATGTGAAAACCTTCTCCGTTTATATCAATTGACGCACGATTACAGTTATCTAGAAGATGCAAATGACATTCTTCGCGGAGTTTGGAAATTTATGGAACACTACCCCCCAGGATATTGTTATCATATGATGAATCTCCACAAATACTATGCCAAAGATCAGCTGCCTACTATTACAATAGCACTCAATAGCAAGGATTCACATTTTCAGGAATTGCGTCAGAATTTTTATCAAAAATTTATTCCTCACAAAGCAATCATTTGGAGACGTCCGGATGATGAGTTACTGTTTAATCTTTTGCCTTTTGCTCAAGAACAAATCCCATTAAATGATCAGACCACACTTTACATCTGTTATGACCGACGATGTGATCATCCGTTGGTCAATCTTTCGGAAATGCTTGAAGCTATCGCAAAGCTTTGAGCTTATGGTATAAAACGATTTTATTGAGCATCTTTTTTTGAGAGATCTTTAAGAATTTCCTTGAGCTTTACCGAAAAGATTTGCTAGTATGTCGCATCGAGTATGTGAGTAACTTGCAGTAGCTCTGGGGCTTCTCACTCTTTGCGCAATCAACGCATATAATTAATTCGACGTCGACGAAACGATAAATAAGGAGAAATTTTTTTATGGCTATAAGTTTATATTCAAATCAACAATCATTCGCGAAGCTTATTGAAGAAGCAAGCAAACAACTCACAGGCCACAGTGAATTACGTCTTTCATCTGGACTAAAAGTAAGAAAAGCAGGGTATGGCTTTATTGAATGGCTTCGCTCTATTTTTGGTGCAGATTCCACACGGGGCTATAAAAAAACAGCAGCTAAATTGGAAGCTTTGGCCCTAAAAAGAAGTGCAGAAATACCTTTTGAAGGCGTTTTACGCGATCAATTTAATGAAGGTTATAAAAATATTTTAGGAAAAGTTTTGCATATTACAGAAAAAGATGATGGTTCCTTAGAAGTTGATGCAAAGCTTACTAAAAATGTAAAGAAAACTGAAGCGATTAAGAAACGTTTCACTGACTCGCTTGATAAGGTGAAAAAAATTGAAGTTACAGAAGAAGCGAAAGAGATTCAACGTAAACAATTAGATATTTTAGATGAATTAGAAGCTCTCAAAGCTAATAAAGCTGCAAAAGCTCAAGAGATTACAGGCAAGCACGAAGAAATTTCTCAACGACAAAAAGCGATTGAGGATCTTCAAGCGCTTGAAGATAAAGATGAAGACGCGATAGCTGCAGCTAAAGAGTCTTTAAAAGAATTAAGTGACCAGCTATCACGTTTAGAAGAAGAAAATGATGCGTTAGCTATTTCACAAAAGACTAAAGAAGAAGAGCGTACAAAAAATCATGCTGCTCTAATCGCATTTCAGGTGAAGAAAAAACCTGCAACGTCTAATACTAAACCTAAAGCAGATCCTAAAAAAGACTAATTTCTCATTTAGGTAAATGGATAACTCCTTCCTAGAAAGGGGTTATCCCTACTATCCTCTCCAAATTACCTTGCATCATGTTTTTATTATGAAAGTTTTTTGAATGAATGGTCCGTCTTTGACATTTCTGTTTGTGACAAATAAAAGTCTTATGCGAACTACTCCAAGATAGTAAAGCACAAAATGCCATCGAAGGGACGTTTTGCGCTCATACCTGTCCATTTCCAAAAGGTACAAGGTCTCCAAGAATCTCGTTTTTATGACAAAACGCCTTCTTTGGAAGAGAAAAAGAGCATTATATTTTACCTATACTCGTCTTTTTTTGATCAGAAACCAGAAGTACAATTTTTCTTACAGTTTCTATTGCTTCAGACTTTTGCGTAAAACCAGAGACACTTACTGAATACGTATTTAACTTTAAAAGAGTTTCCCGTTGCAATTCATTATTGTAATCTATGTTGTAAATGCTATTTTTAAAAACTTTCAAGATTTGCATCGACTCAAAAATCTCAATTATTTTTTTTACGCAACCTAATGTATTTAAGGGAGAAGCAACTATAGAATGTGAAAAATCTGGTAGCGATTGATGAGCTTTATCTAATTCATTTATATAATTATTTAAAAGAAGAGATTTAATCTTTTTGCGAAAAAAAGAGACGTCGTCTCCATAACCTAAAACAACGTCGTCAATAGGATGTTTAACAACATCAATCATGCCTAATTTAGATAAAACATTACCGTCATGAGTCCAAATGCCAAAGTGTTGAGATTTACCCATATAGCTATAAACAGCCAAATCTCCTGGAGATGGTTCTTTTACTTCTTCATAGCCCCAGCTTGCAAGATAATTTTTACTATCATTGAAAAATTCAGCAGGCCATTTAGCGAATTCTGAGTTAAATATATAGGGGAACGACTTTTCTTCATTAAGTAGATAGAAGGCGAAATCATAACAATATGAAACTCGCTTATTAGATATATATTCTTCATAATTAGACACTTCTGCTATCTGAAAATCTTCTTTAGAAAGAAAATGGTCAGGCTGTTTAATGACAAGAGGATTTTCATATAAAATTTGCTCAATTATTTCTTTAAATATGCCGCCAATTTTATTGAATAAATCAGATCGCAGTTGATGGTCATTAAGTTGAGAAATTACTTCATTGCTGATTACGTCTACTTTAGCTGAAATTCTTACTCCTTCTTCATGACTCAAATAGCGACCCACCTTATCTTTAAAGCGGTCAGCAAACCATTTAATTTTCTTTATTGCATCTGACTTTTGCCATACAGCGGGACTAATATTGGATTCAGATTTAGATGCGGTATCTTCGGCCAAAAAACGGTAGCTTGACGCAAGCTGTTCAACCGCTGACAAGCACGTTCTTCTTTCGTTTACAGGCAAATGGACACTCATAATATAACTCTTTTTATTAAAGTTTATAAAATTTAAAACACATCAAGAATTATTTTCTGTGTGCCAATATAATAAAGTTCTTATTTCTGAATTAACAGTAAACTAGAAAAAAACATAACATTCTCTAAATTTAAGAGTCTATAGCATTTTTCTTATTCCAGCCGTGGACCCAACATAGACATTAAATCACATGATATCACATATAAGCTATTTTGACATTGAAGCAATCGCCTACCCTATCCCTAGATAGGTGTGTAGTTGCTCGCCTAAAAGGCTATCATTTTGACTCATTTTGATCACAACAAGAAGTTGAAGATTGGCTTTAGACATTGAAAGACAAATTAAGCAAGTTTAGCAGGGACAAAAACCAGCACACACCTATTCTGAGCTCATTGATCATTTTATCAATAATGGAGTACTTAAATATCACTGCTCCGCTAAAGATTCAGTCCGTCATCTCAGTTATTGGAGAGAGACTAGAGAATTTTACAAATTAAGAATGTGTCAAATCTTTTATTAGACAATTTAACACCTTCGCCAATTACTTTATATTCATCTATAAAATGTTTCTTTCGATCACGTTTTGCGCATAATCAATTAATTTAAATTTAATTATGTAAGTATGGTTTTTGTGGGTTTTGTTTGTTTTTTTGTAAAAATATAATTTACTTTATTATAAATGTTGTGTAAAATTATGTTTTACAAAAACTTTAATTAATAAAAGGTGTAATTATGAATTCTTTTTCTAGTTTAGGTGCTGATTCTATTTTAAATTCCAACTGCATTGATCATTTTAAAAAAATTGCATCTAGCGTAAAAGTGTATGGCACTGGCGAGGAAGTTGTTGATTGGCCACAATCACGTAAAATAGATAGAATTTTGTATCTTCATACACCTGAAGGGGAAAAACAGAGCTCTCTTTTAGACGATCTCAAACCCAAAAGTTGTGTAATTGATATGGGAGCAGGTCGCGGGATGTTTTTACTTGATTTAAAGAATTTGCAAAAAGACTTAAGTGTTATCGGAGTTGGAGTTACTAAATTAGATCAGAGAATAATTAATGATAATTTAACTGACAATGATTCTATTTATTATGGATATGTTCCTGAAATAACTGAATTATTGAGAAATCATTATCAAAGTGTTGATCTTATAATGGAAACATATGGCCCTTTGACTTACGCAGAGAATCCTTTACATGTATTAATTTTTATTGGGTTACTTCTAAATGAAAATGGTTCTTATTCCTGCATGTCATCTACGACATCAGAACTTCCCAAACATGTTTTTTCAACGAATGAAACTGTGGCAAAAATTGCCGATTTCTTTGAAGAAAATATGGGGATTAAACTTGAATTTTCTCAAAAAGAAATTGACTCTGAAGCTTATCCAGGCAAGCGTTGTACTGATTTTCAATTTCGAATGAAACCCATTAAAGATAATCCCATTTGGAAAAAACTTGGAGAAAATACTCCCGATACTATTTGGGATAGGCTCAAAAATGAAGCGGATCAAAAATTCGGAGAACCACAAAAAGAAGCTGCTTGGTATAGTGCAGGTGGATTTTCCATTTCTGCTAAAAAATATTTATAAAAACGGGAATAAAATAGTAAATTGAAATTCGTGGTTAAGTATTGCAATTTAGTGATCTATCTAAAAATCGCCAGAACTCTGGCCATGAATCCAATTTGCTGTTTACGGCATATTTTCTCAAATCTTATACATTGAGGAAGCCGAGTAGGCCCGTTTACAACGAACGGGCCTTTAAACTTTTATTGCTCTTGTGGTTTTGAGGGTTCAGGCATTGATACAATGCGGATATCCCTTTGTGGGAAAGGCATTGAAATCTGGTTTTCACGCAAAACAGTTTCTATCATACTTAAGTAAGTTGAAAGAACATTTTTTGCTTGGCGAGCTGCTCGCTCATCAATCCATACCAACAATTCTAAGTCCAATCCACTATCACCAAAGCGAGTTAAATAAACTGTGGGTTCTGGAATACCTGTTCTTAATAAGGTCAATGGTTCCTTTTTTGCGGCTTCTGTAATCAAACCAACAACAAGTTCTTTATCCGATCCATACGCGACACTGAAGGGAATGTGGATCCGTCGAAATGGATCGCTTAGAGTCCAATTTGTTACTTTTGTGGTGACTAGATCGGCGTTAGGGACCAACACTTCAATTCCGTCGGGAGTGCGTAAAATAGTGCTGCGGACATTGATCGCGCGCACTTCTCCTCTCACTCCATTTTCTAGCTCGATCACATCGCCAATCTTTAAGTTGCTTTCAAACAGAATAATCAAGCCAGAGACAAAATTATTAAAGATAGATTGTAATCCAAACCCTAATCCCACACCGAGTGCACCGGCTACAAGTAAAAGATTGGAGAAGTCGAATCCAATGGTCGAGAGTGCAATAAGAGTTCCGATTAGAAGAATCAAATAGTGAATCAAGCGATTGATTCGATAAAGAACAGATTGTTGAACACCCCGTCTTTTTGCTCCGATTGTGGTAAGCGCACTTACAACTAATCGAGAGACCCAAAATGTTAAAAATAAAATAGCCAAGAAGCGAAGGAGCGAAAACGTTGTAACGGGGTAGGTTCCTACGTAAAAGAGGGTGTGCCCCATTGATTCCACGAGAGAGGAATAAGTGGCCCCGAGGTAAGAAAAGAAACCGTTAATCCATTGAGTGTGCTGATTAACAAAAGGAGAGATGTTATCCTCAAAACTTTCCAAAAGGAAGGATGTATCCGATAGGGCGGCTTCAAGATTTGAAATGGACTGTAGGTTTTTTTTCCCAATATTTACCAATTCGTCATGAAGGTGACTGGAATCTTCTTTTTGTTTTTGATTCGAAGGCTCGGTTAGGCACAAGACTTGTTCATTTCTTTGGGAGATCCCTTCCGCGCGTTTTCGCCATTCTGCAAAAAGGTTTTCATCATTGTCTAAGGTTTGCCTCCACTCTTTTCCTTGCTGATTAAATGCTGCTAAAGTGCTTTCATCAGGGCTTTGCGTCACAAGTTTGGACAAATTAAACATCAGAGCTGCTTTGATATATTGAAGTTGAGCGCCGGCTTCTTCTATTGCTGCCTCGAATCCATGTAGAATGGAGAGTTGTTTTTTGACTTCGTTGACATCGCATGAATTGAGTAGGGAAGCTGTCATAAAATTGGAGTCTTTTGTACTGGCGATCTGCTTTCTTTCTTCCCATTCTTTTTGAGTAGCTAGCATTTGTTGTTCAAATTTTGCCACTTCGGCATGGCTACTGACCAAATGTTTTTCAGCAAAATCTTCTTCATTTTTACGTAAGCTTAAAACAGTTTTGATATTTTCGTAATTCTGATTAAGAATCTCTAAGCTTTTTTTATTTAACTCTAATTCAGTACGCGTAGCGATCCAGTCCAATCCTTGTAAAAATTTGCTTTCTGAATAGGTAGAAGACTTATCGTAGTTCAAGATTAGCTTATCGACTTTCTCTTGAATTTTTTGAATCAGCTGAATTTTTTGATCCCGATCTTCTTCTGTAATTTTGAGTTCTATCCGATTTTTCCCAAGTGCATGGTGAATATCAATTAAGCGATCGATCGAATAAGTTGCAGCCATTGGCGCGACAATTTCAAGGGGCTTTGCTTTTGCAGCCGCATCTTTTAAAGATTGAAGATTATTTTTGATGTTTTCCATCAACTTTTGCGCTTCTTCCTGATTCTCAGGTGAAAGCTGGTCGATTTGTTTTTTTAATGAACTAAAAAAATCTTCGATATGGTTTGACTGAAGATTGCCGGCGTGCTCAAAATCCTCCCACCATTTATGGGATAGATTGGCTGGATCAGGAATCTCTGTACGTGAAGTTGTTTCTAGATCATTTGCAGACAGAATTCCAAAAGTTAATGAAAAGATCAGATAAAATGGAAGGAACAGATTCATAATCATTTAATTTCTTTAGGTTACTTATTTAAATTAACAATTCAATGAGAAAGATCCCTTATCTCTCGCGAAATGTTGAAATCACAAAGGAATCAGAGTATACTGGATCTTTCCCAAGAATAGGAGAGTTAACCTCATGACACAATACATTTTTGATCCAATCGCACAATTAACAGAAGAACTTCAAATCCCAGCCCGAAACATCTCAGCCGTTATCCAGCTTCTTAAGGAGGGAAATACAGTCCCCTTTATTGCACGTTATCGAAAAGAGGTGACAGGGAATTTGGATGAAGTGCAGATTAGAGATGTTCAAGAGCGTTATAATTACTTAAGTGAATTGGAAGAGCGTAAACAAACAATTCTTCAATCGATTTCTGAACAAGGAAAATTGACGGACGCATTGAAAGCGCAGATTCTGGCGTGTCAGACAAAAAATGGACTAGAGGATTTATATCTTCCTTATAAGCCAAAAAGAAGAACGCGTGCATCTATTGCACGTGAAAAAGGACTCGAACCTTTAGCAGAAAAAATGCTGGCCCAGCCTATTGGAGAAAATGCTCTAGAGTTTGCTGCTTCTTTCATTAATGTGGAAAAAGGTGTTGAAACTGCTGAAGATGCTCTACAAGGAGCGCAAGATATTCTAGCTGAACAAATTGCAGAAACAGCCGCCATTCGAGCGCTTGTCCGTGAAGAGTTTGCGACAAGAGGAATGCTTGTTTGTCAAGTTGTGGAAGGCAAAGATCAAACGGCAACGAAGTATGAACAGTATTATCAATATCAAGAAAAAGTTGCGAACATTCCTTCCCATCGCTACCTGGCTATTCGCAGGGGTGAGCGTGAGGGAGTATTAGATTTTCATCTAGAAGTAGAAGGCGCACCTCTTTTACATGAAATTTCCCGTATTCTAAAATTAAATCTAGCTTCTTCTTATCATGAGTATCTGAGCTTGGCGATTGCCGATGGTTATAAACGCTTGCTCGTTCCGTCTGTTGAAACAGATTTACGTGTGGAATTAAAAGTGAAATCGGATCGCGATGCAGTGCATATCTTTGCTGAAAATTTGCGCAATCTTTTACTCAGCGCTCCCCTAGGTGAGCACAGTGTAATTGGTGTTGACCCTGGTATTCGCACGGGATGTAAATGTGCAACCATCGATGCCACAGGGAAATTTTTGGACAACATGACCATCTATCCTTTTACTGGAGATGTTGAAAAAGCTGCTCGTGATTTTCTTGCGTTTCTAAATAAACATTCTCCGTTTGCGATTGCGATCGGAAATGGGACGGGTGGAAGAGAAACAGAGGCTTTTGTAAGAAAAATATTATCAGACCACGGTAAGGGTTCGGTCTTAGTTATTTCTGTCAGCGAAGCTGGTGCTAGTGTTTATAGTGCATCCGATGTCGCTCGGGAAGAGTTTCCTGATCTCGATTTAACTGTACGAGGCGCAATTTCTATTGCGCGCAGATTACAAGATCCTCTTGCAGAACTTGTTAAAGTCGATCCTAAAGCTATTGGAGTTGGACAATATCAACACGACGTATATCAGCAGCTTTTACACGATCAACTATCGCAAGTTGTGGAAAGTTGTGTAAACCATGTCGGCGTAGAACTGAATACAGCAAGTGCTCCATTACTCTCTTATGTGTCAGGCATTGGAGCCTCGGTCGCTACTAAAATTGTCAAATATCGGGAACAGTTTGGTGCTTTTAAAAAGCGTCAGCAACTGTTATCTGTGCCAGGACTAGGACCTCGGACTTTTGAGCAAGCCGCGGGATTTCTCCGTGTAAGGGGAGGGGAACACCCACTTGATGCTTCGGCCGTTCACCCTGAGCGTTATTCCCTAGTCGAGCAAATGGCGCAAGATTTACAGATTCCTTTAAATGAACTTTGTTCCAACGTGAATTTGGTTAAACAAATTGATTTAAAGCGTTATGTAACCGATCAGGTTGGATTACCCACGTTACAAGATATTGTGGAAGAGCTTAAAAAGCCCGGAAGAGATCCTCGCGCCAGCTTTGAATCTGCAAAATTCCGTGAAGATGTTTTAACTCTCCAAGATTTAAAAGAGAAGATGCAGCTAGAAGGCATTGTCACAAATGTAACGGCATTTGGGGCTTTTGTGGATATTGGTGTTCACCAAGATGGCCTGATTCACATCTCAGAATTATCAGACCAATTCATTAAAGATCCTTCAGAAGTTGTGAAAACAGGGGATAAAATTAAAGTGACGGTTTTAAGCGTGGATATTGAGCGGAAGCGGATTTCCCTTTCGGCTCGTTCACAAAGTGGATCTGCACCAAAAAGTCTAGCCACTAAAGGCAAAGAGTTTAATCGGCAAGCTCCCAAACCCGCTCCTAAGAAATTTTCTAACAACCCCTTTGCTAATTTATGAAAAAATGGCATGTGATTTTATACGAGTGCGCCCTGGCAATAGCCGGGGTCTGTGCACTACCTTGGCTCATTTACCAAGCGATTTTCAAAAAAAAATATCGAAAGAGTTTTTGGAAACGACTGGGATGGGGCTTTCCCGCTATTCAAAAAGAACAGCGAACTGTTATTTGGATGCATGCTGTTTCAGTCGGAGAAACAAAAGCTATTATAGGTTTGGCAAGATTATTTAAAGAGCGCTTTTCCAATTCTCTTTTGATTATCTCATCCATTACAGAAACGGGACATGAAGAAGCACAGCGCAGCCTGCCTTTTGCGGATCATCATGTTTATCTGCCCTTTGATTTTGGATGGATGATTAAGCCGATCATCAAAAGAATTTCCCCTGACATTGTGATCCTGTCTGAAACAGATTTTTGGTTTAATTTTTTGCATCAGGCCAAACAATCTGGGGCGTTTCTTTCTGTTGTGAATGGAAAATTATCTGAGCGGTCTCTAAAAAGATACCAAATGCTCGGATCCTTTTCTCTGTTTTCGCTATTTGATTTATTTTGCTTACAGAATACTCAGTATCAAAATCGGTTTTCCTCTTTAAACATCCCTCTAACCAAACTCAGTGTGACGGGTAATTTAAAATGCGGGACTATGCTACCACGTCTTTCAGAGCAAGAAATTGTCGATTGGAGGGAAAAGCTAGGGTTTTCCACACAAGATCTTGTCCTAACAATCGGATCTACGCATGATCCAGAAGAGCGAGAGCTTTTAGAGCAATTACAACCGCTTTTACAAAAGTTTCCACAGCTTAAGATTTTGCTAGTCCCTAGACATCCAGAAAGATGTGAACAGGTTGCGCAATTGTTACATCAATCTGATATTCCTTATGAAAGGTATAGTGCAAATGCATCTAAAGAACAGGCCAGAGTCCTACTGGTGGATGCCATGGGGGTTTTGCTGAAGTGCTATCAATTATCAGATGTTGCTATTGTAGCGGGTAGTTTTATCGAGAAGGTGGGAGGACATCATATCTTAGAACCTTCCTACTATGAAGTGCCCGTGTTATTCGGTCCGCATATGCATTCTCAAAGAGAATTTGAGGCGCTTTGCCTTGAGCATGGAGCCGGTCTTCAAGTCAATTATGAAGATATTGCACACTCGGTTGAAATGCTTTTAAATGATGAAGCCTTACGTAAAAGCATCGGAAAAAAGGGATTTCAATTGATGCTAGAACTGCAAGGTGCGCACGAAGTCACATTTAAAACGCTGCAACAGCATCTTAAACGCATTTAAACGCAATTTGAGCAACTATTTTTTCTTTTTTTTTATTTTACTTGAATCTAAATGTGATTCTTTGTTATGTTGTTATTTCTTGATCGTTAAGATCGTGTTATCGCGGGGTGGAGCAGGGGTTAGCTCGTTGGGCTCATAACCCAAAGGCCGGAGGTTCGAATCCTTCCCCCGCTATTTTGTGGCGGTATAGCTCAGTCGGTAGAGCAATGGAATCATAATCCATGTGTCGTCGGTTCAAGTCCGGCTGCCGCTAAATCGTTTTAAGTCCGAATGATTAATCTAACCTATTAATCAGCAAGTTCGGCAATCATTTATCGCGGGGTGGAGCAGGGGTTAGCTCGTTGGGCTCATAACCCAAAGGCCGGAGGTTCGAATCCTTCCCCCGCTATTTTTCCCCTAATCACCAATCCTACTCATTCTTCAGTCAATTAGCTCTTCATCCTTTGTTTTTTTTCTAAAGCTAACTTCACCGGAAACTAATTCATCATTTTCAAATTTTCCTTGCATGATATAGGTATGCCCGATGATTTTGCCTTCAATTAAGGAATCATTGCAGAATTTTCCTTCACAGATCTCATTGTCTGATGACGTTTTATAGCCCTCGATCAATTTTCCATGCAAAAATTGGCCTCTCCAAATGTCGCCATCTGCATAAAAAATCGTTCCTCTACCATTTAATCCTCCTTTGCTTTCGTTAAATGTTCCTTCGCAAATACCACTAGAATAAGTACAAAGATTTTTTAGCTTGGCAAGTTCATTTTCAATCTTCTGGATGATGATCGAATTTTGACCGTGATCCATGAGGTATTGACAGGCTTTTTCCCATTCTCCGATATGGGCTTTTTTGACTATCAAGGAGGGATGCCAAACAGTGATTTCTCTGTGAGTAAGTAATCTTCTCTTCACGTCTTTCTCAAAAATATAAAATCTCTTGGCAAAAGCCTGAATTTTTAAACTCTGATCTGATGCAATCGCTTGCAATGTTTGACATGTCCCAGCTAGAAGAGCCAGCGTTTTAAGATCACAGTATGAAAATATGAAAAGCTGCAGCTTACTAGGGAGTTCAAGGAATTTTTTTTGAGTCTCTTGTTGAGTGTGGATGTCAGAAATCATTGTCGTGTCCTCATAGTTCGTTGGTTCGGTATTCTTTTGCGAATACAAACATCGCTGAATAAGTTCAAGAATTCCTTCAAGGGTAGATTGGATGAGGGCTTACACAGGCAAATGTGAATACTGTTTTTTGTATCAAACTAAACAAATTATGCTTATAACAGAGTGTTTATCTGGAAATTTTTTCTTAATAATAAACCCACCCAAGTTGCGTATAACTAACCCAACTCTCGTAGTTATACGCAACTTGGGTTATTTAATGATAAAAACCATTTAGAATCTTTAATTTTTCTTATTCGAGAATTTCTTATAAAAAGGCTCCAATTAGATCTTCACCCAAAAAAGTTGATTATTAGAAAATTGACTCAAGGAATCGATTTCGTGGGCTATGTTCTTTTTTTTAAGCATACTTTAGTGCGAACACGAACAAAGCAGCGGATGAAAAAGCGACTAAAAGAGGCGTAC
>NZ_JBFWIR010000056.1:0-22201 GCF_050255895.1 Parachlamydia sp. | reverse complement strand
GCTTCCCAACAGATGTTCGTAAAAGCGGGATATCAGGAAATCGGGCACACAGACAAGCATTTGGAAGATTCTGGACAGAAAAGTCCGATTATCCGCTATTTAGTCGAGCTTTCAAAGTCAGAAGCCTCTTCTAAAGTATTTGTTATTGCAGAAGCTGGGTCTAATTGGAGAGTGGGTTCGCCAGCTAAAGACCTTGAAATGGGAAAAGCACTCATTGCCGCAGCTGCAGAGGCGGGAGCCGATGCTGTTAAATTTCAAACTTATCGCGCTCAAAATTTGTATGTGAAAAATGCGGGACAAATCGGGTACTTGGAAAGTTCTGGATTTCATGAGGATGTGTATTCTCTCTTAGAAAATTTAGAAATGCCCTATGAAATGCTAGAAGAGCTGGCAAAGACATGTCAAAAATGGGGGGTTGAATTTATGTCGACTCCTTTTTCTAAGCAGGATTTTCTTTTCATAGATCCTTTTGTGAAGCGGCATAAGATTGCTTCTTATGAGTTGAATCATCCACGCTTATTGGAACTGGCGGCTCAGTCTGGAAAACCCCTTTTTCTTTCCACCGGAGCTTCTACAGAGGCAGAGATCGCATGGGCTGTGAAAACCTTCAAGGCATATGGAGGAAAAGAATTAACACTTCTGCAATGCACGGCAGCATATCCCGCACCGCCAGATAGTTTGAACTTGAGGGCGATTGCCTGGATGAAAGCCCGTTTCCGGGTGTCTGTTGGATTATCAGACCATAGTTTACATCCTCTTTATGCGCCTTTAGCTGCTGTCGCGCTAGGTGCAACAGCCATTGAAAAGCATTTTACACTCGATCGCCATCTACCAGGTCCAGATCATGCTTATGCTCTTCTTCCAGAAGAGCTCAAGGAAATGATTAAAACGATTCGGGAGGGTGAAAAAATGCTCGGAACAGGATTTAAAACAGAAAATGCCGTCGAATCGGAATTGCGTTTATTTGCCAGACGCGGATTGCAAGCGATTGCTCCGATTAAAAAGGGGGGTATTTTTGAAGAGGGGAAGAATATAGATATCCTTCGTCCAGGTAATCAGAAGCCAGGTATTCATCCAAAATTTATCTTCCGGGTGGAAGGAAAAAAAGCCACTCGTTCTTTGTCTGAAGGGGAAGGCATTCAATATGGAGACTGGGAGTGACAACCTTAAAAATGCTTTTTGTGGATCTGGATGGAACGTTAGCGGATAGCATCCCACTTTTGTATCATTTTTATCAGACCTTCTTGGCGCGATATGGAAAAGAGGGGAATGTAGACGAGTTTCAGCGCCTCAATGGCCCGACCATTCCTGAAGTTGTGCGCATTTTAAAACAAATATATGCTTTGCAAGAACCCGTGGAGCAATTACTTCAAGCTTATGAGCAAATCTTGCTAGATGGGTACGCAAAAGAAACCCCTCTCGCTCCTTATGCAAAAGAAACCCTCTTGAATTTAAGGAGACAAGGTGTCAATTTAGGTTTAGTGACGGCCGCCAAAAAAACATTAGCGGATGCCTTTTTAAAATCTCACGGAATGGACGATTGGTTTGCGTTTGTTTGCGCAGGAGATCACCTGATCAAGGGAAAGCCTGATCCAGAAATCTATGAAAAAGCTGTTCTTTTAGCAGGGTGTGAAAAACCTCATATTTGTGTTATAGAAGATTCAGAAAATGGAGTAAAAGCGGCCTTAGCAGCGGATTTGGCTGTTATTCAAATCGATCTTCGCCAACAAAAACCTCAGATTGCTGGGAACTGGAAAGAAATCTACCAACGTTTAAAAAGATATGATGAATTATCAGATTATTCAGCTGAGCACACATTTTAAAATTGAGATTGTTCAAACATCTTTTGAAAAAAACTTGTCTAGGGATGTGATAAAAGCGATTGATTTAATCTGGGAGAAGGAAAGTCTAACGCGCCCTATTTTCAATGGGAAAATTTTCTGTGTGCTTTCTTTTCATGAACAAACATTAACGGGTCAATTTATTGAATATAAGACTTATCTCGCCAGGCTGCGGGATCCAGCTTTAAAAGAATTTTTACCCATCTATGTTTTGGGAGTGACTGGTATTACTCAGTGGAGAAACCAGTTTTTATTTGGCAAGCGTTCTGAAGGTGTGACTTTATATCCTGGGCATTATGAATTCGCTCCCGCTGGAGGAGTCGATCTTGGTGCGGTGAATGGGAATTGTATTGATCTTCAAAAGCAAATTTTAATTGAGCTAGAAGAAGAGGTTCGCTTACAAGAACATGAGGTAAGTTCCATTGCTCCTTGGATTTTGATGCGCGACAAATATTCGGGGGACTATGAAGTTTGTCTACACATTCACTTGGATCCTCAATATTCACATGCAGAAATAGCGCCTACTCCTGAATATTCATCCTGTCTTTGGATCGAAGCTGATCAGTTGCATGCGTTCATATTAAAGCCCGCCCTTTCTTTTGTTCCTTTTACCTATTCCTTGCTTCAGCAGATTTAATCACCCAAAAAAACAGCTTTCCGCTATAATTTTCCCTTTTGTTGGCAAAGGACCGCATCATGAAATACACAAACTTTCAAGCTTTTGAAAAACACGTGCGTCATTCGGCCCCTCAACATTTTTCTCCGATTTATTTGCTTATCACACCCGATGATTTTGAAAGACAAAAAGCAGAGAATCTTTTGCGCAAGGAAGTTTTAGGCGGCCAGATGTCTTCTCCCTATGCTTTTGTCCAAAAAGAAGCTGAATCTCTGCCTATCCAAGAATTAAAAGAAGAATTGAATACGGGTGACATGTTTGCCTCACGTCGAGTTGTGTTGATTCAGCATCTGGATGCTTTAAAAAAGCCTCAGCGGGAATACTTAGAAGAATACTGTCTCCATCCTTCCGCACAACTTTGTTTAGTTTGCTCTGCAGCGACTTTTAATCGGACCACTCAGCTCTATAAAAAAATGGAGAAAGCCGGCGTTATTTTTGATGTAGAGGAAAAAAAACCTTGGGAGCTTGAAAAATATTTGATCGAGCAAGTCATTGCAGATGCACGCGTTGAAGGGAAATCCATGGATAGCAGTGCCGCACAACTTTTAGTCAAGCAGGTCGGAACAAATCGATCGATGTTACATCAGGAGCTTGAAAAGCTATGCTGTTATGTGGGAAACCGTACAAGCATCACTACGCAGGATATTCAAGCCATTTGTGCGAATGTGCCATCTGAAACGATTTGGCAGCTTGGAGATGCAATTTTTCAACGAGATATCAAAAGTGTGATTCGTATTGGCTTGGCTTTGCTTGATGAAGGAACTCCTTTTTTAATTCTATTGCGTCAAATACGCTCACAGTTTCAGACAAAATATCAATTATGCTCGATTCATGCTGCCGGCGGAAGCCCTGCAGATATGGCCGCCCAGTTTCCTTATATGAAAGGGGCTATTTTGGAAAAAAATTTAAGCATGGCTCGCGCTTATGGTTTAGAGCGTTTTAAAAAAGGAATGATGCTGATCGATGAGACAGAGCTTCTTGCCAAAAATAGTGGTTCAGATACTGCTTGCTTGGCAGAAAGACTTTTTATTAAATTGACTTGCTAAAGGGAGATCACGGACCTCCCTTTGATTTTTTTTCAAGGATATAAAATTTGACCGCGTGAAGCCCTATAAATAAGCCTAGACACTTTTTCAAATTCCTCTTTAGCTGTGTCGTAATTTTCTGGCTCAAAACAGCAATAAATTAGATATACAGCCTGGTATGAAATTTGATTCGGAATGAACTGCAGCAAATAAAAACGTCCAATCCCTTTGTTGGGCACGAAAATGTCTCCCTCACATTGGATGTTCGATCCCTCTTGCTGAGTGTAAATGGGGTTATGAAAGAAGACCCGGTGTTCGAGTCCTTCTTGTTCTAAAAATTCCGCGACATTTCTCGATTTGTAGTACCAAAAATTGTTGCGCGTAATCAAAAACGTAAAGCCACTGTCTTGATAGAATTTTTTTTCATATGTGCCAATGTAAAGTCCACTAGGGGCTTCAGAGCGAATCAATTGATAGGTAACGTGGTGCAACAATAGCAATCCCCGATCCATCTGAGCTTTCGATTAAATCGATAAAAATGGCAAGGCCCTCATTTGATGAGGGGTCTTCTTGTGAATACAAAGAACTGACTAGCATTAGAAAAGCAATAAAACGAATCAGGCTAAACTTTTTCATGTGAATTCCTTTATGGCGTGAATTTCATTTTCCTTTTTGCAAGATATGCAAAGTAATTCTATGTTACGAGAGCCGTTTTTTTTAGGTGAATTAAAATTTTACAAAAGCTTAAAGAGTCACTTGAGATTATCCCGTTCGTTTCCCTTTTCTCTTTTATTGTAATAAGCATACTTTTTTGTTAGATTTGGTTTTTAAAGCTTCTTGAGGTTGGGTATATGTGGCTTGAACACGCTGCAAAATTTCCCAAGCCGTTTTTGATATGGCAATAATAGGTAAAGTCTCTTCTTCCATATCGGATAAGCGAAACAGCTTTTCCTGGGCCATATCCAATAGTTCTTCATCTCTTAGTAAACTTTCCATGCTTTGATGTTCTGTTATCACAATTTGCTTAGCAAATCTGAAATTGTAGGCTTCAGATTGAAAGGACCTGTCGTCTACTACCAAGCAAAAGGGGCATTCTTGGATAAATGTAATTAAGGGACGGCATTTTTCTATCAAGCAATAGCGTTTTTCTACAGCTTTTTTATAGCCATTAACAATAGGGCGTAATGATTCCATACTTTTATCAGTTATAAATCCATCAGGATGTTCTCTCACATGACGTACAACCGAAGCATAGCTTTCACCTAAAAATGCTTTCACATAGACTTGTTCCATCCCAATAAGACAACTAAATTGCATTTGAGCTAGAACACCGACGGCTATCGCTATTGAGGGCAGGTGTTTCTCTGGGTTGTGATTTTTATCTTTGTCACTGATAATTTTAGAAGAGATAAGAATATCTCTCGGGCTATTCATTAAACTATTCATTATATCACTTACGTCATTCATGAAGAAGCTCCAGTAAAAAATCTATGATGTTTACAGGTAATCGAGGGAGATATTTTTCTCTATAATCGTTTGGTTTTTTGTTTAAAAGAGACGAGACAGCGAAGCTGGGAATTGATTTAGAGGACCTTAATGATATAACAGTTGCAATTTATCTGAATTTTGACTAAGCTTTCAGCGAATTTAAATATTTAAAGTGTACAAATTTATGTCTCCTGCTTTGCTTCTTTTACCTAATCTGCTTGGGGAATTGCCTCAGCATCAGTTCTTTTTACCAGCTAGCGTTGATCAAGCTGTAGAATCCATCGATGGATTAATTGCAGAAAGTGAAAAAGCAGGGCGTCGTTACCTAGGGCGATTTCAAACAAAGCGACCAGCTCGTGAAATTCCAATTGCCTTATTAAATAAAAATACACCTGATGAAGATTGCGATTTTCTCTTAGAACCGATTCGTAAAGGGGAGAGATGGGGGCTTGTATCTGATGCTGGTCTTCCATGCATTGCTGATCCTGGTTACCTTTTAGTTCGACGCGCTCGTCAATTAGGTATTTCAATTCAAACTTTTACTGGGCCTTCCGCTTTTGTGATGGCTTTAATTCTTTCTGGACTTCCCGGGCAGTCTTTTTCTTTTCATGGCTATGTTCCTAAAGAGCCTGGAGATCGAGAAAAGAAAGTAAAAGAGTTTGAGAATAACTCCATTCGTACAAATGCAACTCAAATTTTCATGGACGCTCCACATCGTAATCAACATACCTTGGAAACGTTATTGAATACTCTTCAAGATTCCACTCTTCTTTGTGCGGCTTGGGACTTAACCTTACCAAGTCAAGGGATCGTAACCCAACCTATTCGCAGTTGGAAAAAGATGCCTTTGCCAAACCTTGCTAAAAAAAATGTTGTTTTTTTGTTGCACGGGAATGTCTAAGTTGTTAATTAATTCTTTTAGCAAATAATTTTAGCTTTGCTTCCCAGAATGCATTTAAGAGAGCATTTTTGCAGTAAGGAATTTTTTACAAATTAAGTGTTTTTAATTCTAAGTCATTGGTAACAAATCATATTTGCAATCAATGAACTAGAAGAAATTGCTTGAAAAAAACCACTTGTTCCTATATGAATAATGGGAGCAAGGCTGGGCTTCATGGAAAAACTGGCTATTGCTAGCAGAGCGATGGCTCTATTTTGAAAAACATAAAGAGAAAGAAATGAGACACATCAAAAGCGAACGACTTAAAAAACTTGAAGTGGAGCTTAGCGACCTTGAACAGTGGCTTAAGCTGGGATTGGTTCCAAAAAAAGACGTTGAAAAGCATAAAGAAGAAATTGAAAATGTGAAGGCTAAGCTTGAAGAAGAAAAAGAACGCTTGCAGTTTCTCAAGGAAAGTGGTGAAAGTGAAGAGTATATTACTCCTAAACGCCCCATGAACCGCGGAGCTTACACGGATATGCCAACGATTCCCGATATTGATATGGGAGATACTGCGGCAGGCTTGCACGACACCGGATTTGATATGGAAACTGAAGCAAGTGAAGTTGAGAGTTCTGTTATTGAAGAGAGAGATGAAACTGAGCACACTGATGACAACCATGAAGAAGACGATCGAGGAAGTGCGACTGAATCTGACGAAGATGATGAATCCTATTTTAGCGATCGCAATCGTTGGAGAAGAGGGGGCATTATTGATCCCGATGCTGACGACTGGTGATAAATTTTACTTTTGATTTTGGAGAGCCGAGCTCTCCTTGCCCGTATTTTTAAGCATGCCCGTTTCTAAAAAACAAATCAGCCTTTATTTTCATATCCCCTTCTGCTCGCAAAAATGTGACTATTGTCATTTTTATGTTTTGCCTGATAAAGATCCCTTTAAACAACAGTTAATGGAAGGTCTCGAGCTTGAATGGAAAAAAATTCTTCCATTACTTTCTGGGTGTGAAGTCATCTCGATTTATTTTGGGGGTGGCACTCCTTCATTGCTAGGCATAGAATCCATTGCGAAGATTCTATCTTGGATTGAAAAGGAGGGAGTTTTGCATTCATATGCTGAAATCTCTTTAGAAGCAAATCCTGAAAATGTGAATACCCCCTTGATGAAAGGGTATGCAAACGCCGGAATTAATCGCGTTAGTTTAGGTATTCAAACTTTTGATCCAGCCTTATTAAAGATTTTACATCGCACACATACTTCCGAAAGAGCTTACCAAGCTGTAGAAGAAATTGCAACGGCAGGTATTCGGAATATTTCAGTTGATTTGATGTATGACATTCCTTGTCAAACCTTTGATCAATGGGTTCATACACTGCAACAAGTCGTCAAACTCCCCATCACACACCTTTCTTTTTATAATTTGACCATAGAGCCTCATACAAAGTTTTATAAACAACAAGAGCAGCTTAAAAAGGTGGTTCCAGACCCCGAAACTAGCTTTACGATGTTGACATATGGGATTGAACAGCTTGAATTACACGGTTTGAAGCGGTATGAAATATCCGCTTTTGCTCGCGATGCCTGTTACTCACGGCATAATGTAGGTTATTGGACGGCTCGTCCCTTTTTGGGATTGGGACCTTCCGCATTTAGCTATTGGGAAGAAGAGCGTTTTCGAAATATAGCGCATCTAGGAAGGTATGTCGAAAAATTGCGAAAGGATGAGTCTCCTGTTGATTTTCGCGAAAAACTTGGGTATGAAGAGCATCTGCGAGAGTTGTTGGCTGTTGAATTACGTTTGATGAAGGGTGTGAACCTAGAAGAATTTCAAAACCGACATGGAGCTTTAACACACTCCATGCATGAAACAGTTCGGGCTTTAATCCAATCTGAATTTCTTCTAGAAGATAACCATGTGTTAATCCTTTCTGAAAAGGGTAAGAACTTTTATGACACAGTCGCAGCAGAAATTGTGGGATGTGAAGATTAATAGAGAGGTTTTGGTTGGCTTAGAGGGGTCTCTTCTTGAGCACCAAGAAGTCTGTGTTTTGCAAAGTGATAGGCTTTTCTAATTAACTCTAAGGCGTAATTGTTAAACCTATCCATTTCCTCCTGTGAGAGATTTAACTTTTTTATTTCTTTATTCAGCTTCAGGCACTGATTCGCATATGCGTTCAAATCTACATGTGCAGCAATCCCTTTTTTTATGAGAATCAAATTAAGCTTTCTTAAAATTTCAGGCGAAATTAAAACCTTAGATTTGTTCCTTTTAGCCCCACATGTTTTTTCCCATAGGCCTATAATATCTGCAGAATTTGCAAATAAAAATTCTCCATGTAAACCGCTTTGAAAGTGCATGTTCAATCCTTTGTAAGGTTTTTGTCTCGAAGTACACTAAGGTGATGGCTTTATAAATTCAAGGCTTTTTGTATGGATATTCAGGTTCGGTAGTGCGGTTAGTGATCGACGGAGCTTTTTCTTAGACACGCCATGTAGGAAAGTTATCGGGAATTTCAAAGGTAAGGAAGTGCTAAAAAATAGGCGTGAACTTAGGAGGATTCCAAGCCGGCATGGAGCTTTAACCCACTCCATGCTTGGACTATACAAAATTTAATCTGAATTTCTGCTAGAAGAGTGCTTTCTGAAAAGCAAGAACTTTTGACATTGTCGTTGCAGAAATCGTTGGAAGTGATGATTAGTAAGTTGGCCGGTTAAAAGGTGTATAGGTGGCATTTGGATTGCCATGAGTAGCTTTTCTTGCAAAATGAAAGGCCATTTTACTTAAATGGCTTTTGTATTTGTGAATTTTTTTACAGCTTTCTTCATCAAGATTTAATTCTTTAATTCTTTCTCGAAGCTTAAACTTTTGCTTATCTTCTGTTTCAGGGTCTGCTTGCACGGCAAATCCTAATTTGGCAATGATTAGATTAAGTTTACTTAAAGTATTCTTATCTATCTTTATCGTGTCTCCACAGGTACTTTCCCAAAGTTTTGTTATTTCTGAAGAATTTGAACTTAAAAACTGGGTATATAGATTCATATTATTTCCCTTTTGTGAATTATTGATGATCAATAACTCTAAAACAACCTATTTTTTAAGAAAAGCCTTTTTAATAGTTCTAAAATGGGTATTCAGGTAATGCTTCGTTATCAGCTATCCACAAAGCCTTATGTGCTGGGACTCCAATCCGTTGAGCAGGTAGATTATCAGGATCGTAAGGTGCAGTTAACACATGTTTTAGCATCTCTTTTTTGCCTTTTCCTAAAACATAAATGACAATTGCTGAAGCTGCGTTGATGCATTCGAAAGTGAATGTCATACGCCAGGTGTTTTTTTGAGGGACGAAATTTGCCACCACTAAACGTTCAGGGGCATGCAAAGCATGTGTTTTAGGAAATAAAGAGGCTGTATGTCCATCTTCACCCATTCCTAACATGACTAAATCCAGAGCATGGTTGGGTACATATTTTAGAATTAAATTTTCATAGGCTAATGCGTTTTGCTCGATATGATCTTCCGCATGCATGCGAAAAATGTGCTCTACTTTTAAAGGGAGAACTTTAAATCCTGATTCCATGGCCATGTGATAGTTACTTTCAGGATTAGATGGGGGAACCGAACGCTCATCACTCCAAAAAAGTCTAACGTTTTCCCATTTAACTCTAGGCCGATTTTCAGGTTTAGCTAGGCGTTTAAATAAAGCACCGGGAGTGGATCCTCCCGATAAGGCAACATTAAAAAAGCCTTTGGTTTGAATCGCGTGTTCTGCAAGCGTGATAAAATGTTCTGTGCAAAAATCCAAGGTTTGTTCGTGATTGCCTGGAATGATCAAATCCCTTCGTTCATCAAATCCCAAAATCTCTTTTTCCCAAAAAAATTCAACCATTATTTCCTCTTAGTCTTTTGGATAAGTATTCCAGCGTGTTTTTGAAAGCATTAAGAGCATATTGTGATAATGCTCATTTGCCGAGTGATAGAAAACTTCCTTAATAAAGTTAAATCCACGTTGTAAGTTAGGGAGCGAGATAGTAAAAGGAAGCTCACATTTTTCTGGGGTGGCCATATGAACATAAACTTGAGAAAGATCTTTTTTCTTAGCAATCTCGATAGAGCAACCCTCTTTTGTGTAAATTTCGATAGAAAGGATATCTCCCGGTGAAGAATCGTCATGTTCTTCAGGGATCAACTTCACCTCAATCGGATGTTTTTGATACGAATATTTCAGATGTCGATTTTGGATATCACAGTCCGCAGATTCAATACTCCATCCAAGCTGAGCAGCTAGCCAGGCTTGTAAATACAAGGCGTTAATTTCGTTATGTAAAAGGAACTCTGTTTTTTTGCTATTATAAGAGATGTATAGGACCGCACCTTTATTAAGAATATCGATTTTATCAGGTGTGTCAAATGTTTGAGAGAGGACACAGCGCCATCCTCGCAAGGTCGCCCAATTAAAATCTGTTACCTCTATTTTTAAACGGTCAATTTGCGTAAGAACTTTTTTGCTAAAGTTTTGCAAATCTTCAGTCCATTCAGAATCGAAAATAAGTTTGTTCGCAAATTCTAGAATGTATGGAAGAATTTTGGTTTCTGTCGCAGGATTTTCTCCCCAAAGCAGATAAATCGGTAAATCGGGAACAAACAAAGGTAAAATAATAAAAGGAATTCGATGAATCTGGTTGATTCCAGCTTCTAGGATAATTTGATCGCATCCGATGAGTGTGTTGCCATCTTGTAAAATCACATTTGAGACTTTTACATTAATAGCGGCATCTTTTTCTTGCTGGTTTCCTTGGATGAAAATGACGCGACAAGGATATTTTTCAATAAAAGAGTGGACGATCTCATCGAAAAATGGAATGCGTCGAGCATCTTGTGTGTAGATGACAAGATTAAACAAACAAGCTTTAATTTTATTTTTTTCCCCCTGCGATTCCCACAAATTTGCCAATTCGGTTTCAATTGAGGCGACTGGAACATGATCGAGTATGTGCATGAAAAGACCTTTTTGCTAAATCAAACGCCATTTTCTTCCCTCTCTTTCAATGAGAAGGTCTGCTTCGTGGGGACCCCACATTCCTGATTCATAATTAGGGAAATTGTCAACATCGTGTGCTTGCCATTGCTCGAGAATCGGTGTGAAAAGTCTCCAAGAAGCGAGTACTTCATCAGCTCGTGCAAATAATGTGTTGTCTCCCGCCATGCAATCGCAAATTAAACGTTCATAAGCTTCAGGAGGAGTTGAACCAAAGTAGGACCAATACCGGAAATCCATTTTAACAGGTTGAAGCTGATTATTAAGGCCTGGAACTTTGCAGTTCATTTTAAGCGAAATCCCTTCATCAGGCTGAATGCGAATGACTAGGACGTTTTGATCGATTTCCTTTCCTTGGCCCTTAAATAAAAATCCAGGGGCTCGATTAAAGGTGATTGCAATTTCTGTGGCCCTTTTTGGGAGTCTTTTCCCTGCTCTCAAGTAAAAAGGAACACCAGCCCAACGCCAGTTATCGATAAACAATTCCATGCCTACATAGGTTTCTACTTTGGAAGTGGGCGAAACGTTGTTTTCTTTTCGGTATTCCGGAACTTCTTGGCCATTAATGTAGCCTTTGCCATATTGTCCGCGCACGATATATTGATTGTAGTTATCCATGGGGAAAGGACGAATCGATTCGAGGACCTTCACTTTTTCACTGCGGATGGCATCTGCTTTAAGACTTGTGGGGGGTTCCATTGCGACAAGAGAGAGCAATTGCATCATATGATTTTGAATAATGTCTCGCAACATTCCAGCTTCTTCAAAGAAATGCCCGCGCGTACCAATCCCAATTTCTTCAGCCACAGTGATTTGCACATGATCAATATGACGATTATTCCAAAGCGCTTCAAAAATGGGATTTGAAAAGCGAAATACGAGTAAATTTTGAACAGTTTCTTTGCCAAGATAGTGATCAATGCGGTAGATCTGATTTTCGGATAGGTTTTTGGTAAGCTCTTGTTGGAGAACAAGCGCAGAATTAAGGTCGTGTCCAAACGGTTTTTCAATGATGATGCGCGACCACATTCCGGAAGGATGATTTTCTTCATAAATGAGTTGATGTTGACGCAACTTTTCAACAATCATTGGGAAAAAGCTGGGTTGCGTGGAAAGATAAAAAACCCGGTTTCCTTTAGTTCCAAATTGGGTATCAAGGGTTTTTAAGAATTCTCTTAATTGATCATAACCAGCATCGTCATCAAACTCGGATTGGTGATAAAAAATTTGCTCACTGAAACTATTCCATATGTTCTCGTCAACTGGTTTGACACGCGAATATTTATTAACAGCCTCATGCATTTCATCGCGGAATTGAGCATGTGTTTTTTCTCTACGGGCAAATCCAACGCAGGCGAAATGGGAGGGAAGCTGGTTTTCACGTTCCAAATTATAGAGAGCGGGTAATAATTTTCGCGCCGTTAGATCTCCTGTAGCTCCAAAAATTACCAAAATGCAGGGATCTGCTGTTTTTGTTGAACGGGTGGATTCTTCTAGTGGATTCTTAAATGGCGTTTGCGAAGAAGTATTCATCTTGATTTCACTTGTTTAAAAGTCTATCCTATATCATATCTATTTCGGCAGATTACACGATTCGGATTTCCAAGAGAACAGGATTTTATGGATAATTTAGTGATTCGCTCAGAAGATGCCGCAGCTATTAATCGCATAAGATCAATGGAGGGGATGCGAGAGCATATTCTGGGCCTTTTAACTGAGCGAGAAATGGCGGCAGAGGCATTTTTAAAAAATTTGGCTGAGCGCGATCATGTTGTTGTTGCAAAGCCGCAAGCCGAACCAGCTCAAGTCGTGGGAATGGGGTGGATTGCACGTGAATAAAAATCACATATGGTGCAGACCTCTATATTGGCTTCAACCGTAGATTCACGCTATCACTCGCAAGAATTGGCGTAAAATCCTGGAGCTATTGCTTGATTTAGCAGATAATTGGTTAAAGTTGGTTCGAGTTGAATTGGATGTTTTTAGCGACAATCAAAAAGCGATTAGTTTATACCAGTCTTGTGGCTTTGAGATCGAAGGCAAAAAAAGTATGCTGCAATTCAAAATGGGAAGCATTGCGATTTGTTGCTTATGGCGCGTTATCACTTCTTTAACGTGCTGCAATACATTGGACTTCGATGAGTAGTTTAGGCATCGCTAAACCCGAAATCCCAATTGTTGCGCTTGTGTAAGCAGATGTGGGCATGATTTTTTTACGCATAGTCCAAAATCCGGATCCATTTTTTTGAATATCAACGATATAGCAAGTCATGGATAGAATTTGATCCAAACTAGACCCGCCTGCTTTTAGAGCATATTCTATATTCTTAAATGCAATTTCTGTTTGAGTTTCGATATCATCAGCAATTACATGGCCATCTTTATCGATCCCGGCTTGCCCCGTAATGAAGAGAAGATTATTAAAAGCAATACACTGTTCAAAACCATATTGTGAATATGAGAACAAATGCGGGACTTGAATGACTTCTTTAAGCATTGTGACCATCTTTGTTAATGTGTATGTGCTTGAATTCTCACTCATCTTGCACGGATAAGTTGAAAAAAGTGTTTTAAAGGTTCTCGGATTTCGTTTTCAACATATTTTAATGAAACATTTTGCTTTCCATTCACTCAGATTCAGCTTGGGGAAAACTTGCCGGACTAGGCAAAACTATCATAAATTATCCGTTCGCTTAGAGACTCTTTTGATAATCTTGAAAATTTAATTTCAGAATCCATGCCTAAATGAGCATATATTGTGCAAAAGGAAAGATTGGGATTCCATGGACCAATCGTGGATCAAATAGGGTCGACAAAACAATTTAAGTCACCTCAAAAGGCGATAGATTATTAAGAAAAGATGAGTTATTCTGCTCTCGTGTCAGCTGCTGTGAGATGACTTGACATTGCCCAGAGGAGCCGCATTCGTAATGTGAAGGTCGTCGGTTCGACTCCGGCTTTGGGCAATTCTTATACACCTGTCTGAGAGTGATTTGGCTTGTATTAAAAACTTTAATTAAGCTAAATTCACTGCTCGCGGTGCAATGACGGTGCAGTAAAATAATAACTTGGCACAGCCAGCCGCTTAAACCAAAACTAACAAGAGGTTTAAGATGGCATCCATCTATCAACGTACAAATAAAGACGGCACCAAAGTTTGGCGAGCTGTCATCAGAATTAAAAATTATCCCACAGTTTCGGATCATTTCGATCGTAAAAAAGCAGCTGAAGATTGGGCGAAGGAAACTGAGACCGAGATCAAGAAAGGCAAGTACAACTTTGCCAAAAATAAAGAAAAAACTGTAGCTGAGCTCATTGATCTTTATATTCAAGATGGTGTCGTTGGTCATCATAAAGCTGCTGATGATACAATTTTTCAACTAAACTATTTTAAAGAAAAAATTGGAAATACGCTCTTACTTATATTACTCCCGAACTTCTTATTGCTGAGAGAAAGAAGTTAAGTGAACCTAATAAACGTGGAAAGACACTCAATCCAGCTACCATAAACCGATACTTTTCAACTCTCAGCGGTGCGTTTCGTTATGCTTGCAAAAACATGCGCTGGATAGACGAAAATCCTTGCCTCAATCTTTTGAAATTGAAGACCAATCCCAAAATTCGAAGAACTCTTCATGAAGATGAAGAAATACGCCTTTTGATGGCCTGTCGAAAAAGTAAAAGTCCTTATTTGTACTGCATAGTGTTAATTGCCTTAACAACAGGCGCGCGGAAAAGCGAAATTCTCAATCTTACGTGGGATGATATTGAGTTTGATATCCATATTGCACACATAAAAGACTCAAAGAATGGACATCCAAGACGTGTGGGATTGGTTGGATGTGTAATCGATGAACTAGAAAAAATAAAAAGTCGTCGTGATCCAAGAAAAAACCTGGTTTTTGCAAGCAAAACAGCCTTCGGTCAGGTCGATATAAAAAAGTCTTGGAATGCAGCTCTTCAATCAGCCGAAATTGGGAACTTTGTTTTTCACGGCTTACGCCATCATTACTGTTCTATGGGAGCCAAAGCTGGTGCAAGTGGATTACAGCTACGTTCTCAATTAGGACATTCTTCAGCAAGTATGACCGATCACTACACTCATCTTGATGCCAACGCCACTCGCTTCATTGGGGAACATATTGAGCAAAGACTTTTCAAAGGAGAAGCATATGCGAACAAATGACCCTGTGTTTGAAGAAGTAAAAAACTACTTTTCTTTTGCTCTTCGAGGCGCATTTGCAGGTTTAGATGGTATGACTTTATCAAAAATATATTTCATGTTTTTGTCGGGAATAGAATTAATTTCGCAAAGTGGACGCTGCTGCAAAATATTACCTATCGGACTGGAATATTGTTATGCAATGCATACCTTTTTTGGTCGTCCCGCACCTCCTTGGGAAGATCCTTATGTTAAAATTCGATTTACGGGTGAACATGTAAAAGAGTTACTGGTAGCAGCCAAAACCAAAATATCTGCGTGGATGGCAGCAAAGGAGCTTGCAGCAAGATTGCAACAACAAAAGGATCCGATTCCAATTGAACTTCAATCGTTTCTTATCGAGATGGACGAAAAGACCATGCCGAAAAGGCAACGAGGGAGACATTCTCATGAAAAACTATTTCGTGATTTCCATATTGTAATACTCTTAAATTCTGTGTATGACACGCATTTGCCTATCACTAGAAATCCCGATCTGATGTATGGAAAAGAGAATTCTCGCTGCGATGCGATGAAGCTTGCTCTTGAATCGGTAGGGATCTCTCTTTCTTATGAAGCTATCAGGAGTATTTGGTACAAAAGAGAAAAACACAGGAGCATTTTTCAAGAATTTCCATCCCCACTTAAACTACTGTTAGATAAAGACTTATCTGTGTTGAACAAATAGCTTATTTGTTCAACACAAGTCAAAAAACCATCTCATTTTAGCATATAGACATTTACCCAATTCAACCAGCACTGGGAGGTGTCTATGAATGATCATGAGTACTTAAGTATTCAGCAAATCTCTGAAGATTCTCGCTATCCATTTTCTTTAGGGCAACTAAGGCATTATTTAATGCTGCGGCATCGCAATGGGCTTGAAAATGCCATTCGAAAAATCGGCAAACGTCTTTATTTAAGGCGCGACCTATTCGAACGATGGATTGAAAGCCAAGTGAGGAAATAATCATGAAGTACTTAAGGGAACAGCATCGACCAATCAATACATCGAGACTAAAAGAATTAATAGATCCAATCGATTTTTATAATTACGAAGGACATGACCTCGAGACTAGAAAAAAAGGTGAATGGAAATCAGGAGGGCTTTGTCCCTTTCATAATGATCAAAAAGCAGGGAGCTTCTTCATTTGCTCCTTAAATGGAGCTTTCAAGTGCTTTTCGTTTGGTGCCAGTGGCGGAGATGTCATTGCTTATACGCAAAAAAAATATGAAATAACCTTTTTGGAAGCTTGTCAAAGACTTTGCAAAGAATGGGGGCGCTTATGAATGAGCCTCCCAAAATAGTGGAAAAGAAAAATCTGGTCTATTACTGGTTTTACAAAAATGAGCAAGGAAATGATATTTCATTGGTTGCGAGATATCAAGACCCTGATAAACCAACAAAGAAATGGTTCCGCCAATATTCTTTTAAAAATCAAGAATGGGAAGAAGGAGCGACAACTCCTTCTCCCCTATACGGCATTAACACGCTTTCGACCAACCATTCTGTAACAAGAGCTTATATTTTAGAAGGAGAAAAATGTGCATCCGCTGCACACACTCTTGATTTAGTCGCTATTACCTCAATGATGGGGTCTAGCAACGTTGAAAAAGCAGATTGGTCCATCCTTGCAAGATATCGCCATATTCAGGAATTTGTGCTTGTTCCGGACAACGATGATCCTGGACATAGGTACATGTCGGCTGTTTTCAAAGAAATTCAAAAGGCATGTCCTGATTCAAAAGTAGTTGTCTGTAAGTTTCAGAATATGAAAAAGGGTGAGGACCTTGTCGATTGGTTAAAGCTACATCTTTCTTGTCCTCAAGATTGGAACGGCTTCAACACAATCCAAAAGCCAAATTCTACTGAATTACAAAAGGCATTTTTAGAGTATTCAACTTCAAATCTCATTGAGGCAGATGTATTTTTTTCTAATGAAATGGAATATCCCATTTTCGAGTCAGACCCTCAGCCTCTCGAAGAAATATCCTTTCAAACCTTGCCCTGCCCCCTGCATACGCTAGCAGATCCGATTGTTCACTGGACGCAAGGTGTTTCGATGCAAATGCAAATTTCAGAAGACTATGCTATCACGCCTTTTTTAGTTAGTGTTGGAAGCTTAATCGGCCGAAAACGTGGATTAGAATTAAGACCGGGTAGTCGCTGGATAGAATTTGCAAACCTCTGGGGAATGTGTGTTGGACGTCCAGCGATGATGAAAAGTCCAGCTATGAATGCTGCATTTCATTTTTTAGTTGTTCTTGCCAATAGAGCCAAAGCTCATTTTGAACAAATCATAAAGAAGTATCAAAAGGAGTGTGAAATCTGCCAAATTAAAAAAAAGTCAGAGAAGATGAGTACAAAAGGGAATTAAAAGAAGCTATCAAAAACCATAAAGATCAAGCCAATATCCACTTTCATGAAGAAGATCCTCCACAGGAACCCAAAAGAAAAAGGTATAAAACTCAAGATGCAACTATAGAAAAGTTGACTGAGCTTCTTATCGACAATCCTCAAGGTCTTCTTTTGTACCGTGATGAGCTTGCCGGATGGTTTCATAGTTTTGAAAAACACGGACACGAAAATGACCGAGAGTTTTACTTAGAAAGTTGGAGTGGTAAAGGTGATTATGACGTGGATCGGATCGGCAGGGGGTCGTTGTTTGTACCCGCGCTTTGCTTGTCTATATTTGGAAGCATACAGCCCGGACCTTTATCCAAATATATTCGTGATACTGTTCGAGGTGGATCAGGCGATAATGGACTTATTCAAAGATTCCAGGCGATTGTTTGTCCTGAACCTAATACCACTTGGGAACTAGTTGAGGGAATCTCTATTTCTGAATTGGAAGAGCCTGTTCAGAAAATTTTCGATCATTTAGATCGATTAGAATTCGATCAGGATAAAAATCCAGTCATTTTATCATTCACCTCTGAAGCTCAGGCACACTTTGATCAATGGCAACAAACTTTTGAAAACAAAATTCGATCAGGCAAGCTTCCTCCCTACTTGGAAGCCCATTTATCTAAATACAAAAAGCTTCTCCCTAGTCTCTGTCTGATTATTGAGCATCTCAACCAAGCTCTTTTGAGTCTTTATCCTCAATCCATTTCAATTAAGTCTCTAAGGACTGCTTTATTATGGTTGGACTATTTTGAAAGCCATGCATGTCGCATTTATAATAGCAGTGCAAATGCGGTTCTAAAAGCAGCTCAAGATCTTGTTCGTAGAGTAAGAAATGAAGAAATCCCAAATCCATTTACTGCTAGAGATGTATATCATGGCAAACATTGGACTGGATTGACCGACCCAGAAGAAGTTAGAGAAGTTATTGAATTATTGATCGAAAAAGACTGTCTTCGTGCAACACCAATAAAAACCGGAGGAAGATCCACCGTCAAATATTGGCTTCACGAAAAATTTTTTGACGAGAAGGAGGGTGCAAAAGGTTCATAAGCCCCCTTTTGGACCTTTTGAACCTTGGTGTTTACAGGGTTTTCTATTATTTCACATTCAACTTAAAGGAGGTTGACGAAAGATGACGAATAATGACGTTTTATCGCCAAAGCAAAGAACGGCACTACCCATTTTTTGCAACCAGCTTAATATTGAAAAAGCTTGTACTGAAGCTGGGATTAGCAAACAAACATTCTATCAATGGATGAAGAATCCACAGTTCAAAAGAGAGCTTTGGAAAATGCGGCGTGCAATTGGGACGCAATCGATTGAGCAATTGAAAATTGAATCCAAAAGAGCTGCTGACACTCTTACCGAGCTTTTAGATTCTCAAAACCCTCCGGCTGTCAGGCGAGCAGCTGCGAATGATATTTTAAATTATGTCTTAAAGTTTCGAGAAAATGAATCTTTATTATTTGAACCCTATGAGGAAGATTAGGTGAGTAAAAAACTATTTTTAAAATTAAAGAAGCAATATCCAGCCTTCTCCGATGAATCTTTAGAGAAAATCTACCTATTTAAAAAATTATATACAGAGCGTATTACAGCTTCTGAGTCCGTACGCCTTTCCTATCTAGTAGAAATGATCACAAAAGTTCAATATCTGGATTATCTAAAAATTGAGCGCGACGTCGCTGAAATATAGGCTGACGATTTAACAAATCTTCTCTTGCTTGTGATATAGCACGTGCTATATGATATGTCATTTAATCACCAATCTATTTTAGAGAGCTTAGGTATGAACAACCAAGAACCCGATGATTATTCCAAGCGCATCAAATCTATCCGCCAACAACTAGGACTTAGCCAAGAGGAGTTAGCTCACAAATTGGGTGTCAGTTTTACAAGCGTAAACCGATGGGAAAATGGACAAACGAAACCCTCAAAATTAGCAAAAAAGCAGATAGACCTTTTGTGTAAGAAAACAGAAAAATTAAAAGACCTTGTAGGTGCTGAAAATGGCAATTAAGAAATCCGAACTCTATAGCTCTTTATGGAAAAGCTGCGATCAATTGCGCGGTGGCATGGATGCATCCCAATATAAAGACTATGTCCTAGTCTTGCTGTTCGTCAAATATGTCTCTGACAGATATGCAGGACAAAAAGACGCTCTTATTGAGGTTCCCCCAGGCGGTAGCTTTGCTGATATGATTGCACTCCAAGGCGATAAAGAAATTGGAGACAAACTAAACAAAATTATCGGTAAACTTGCTGAAGTAAATGAACTAAAAGGAGTTATTGACGTAGCAGACTTTAATGATGCTGATAAACTTGGTAAAGGAAAGGAGATGGTCGATCGTCTTTCCGAACTTATCGCTACTTTCAACAAGCCTGACTTAGACTTTCGCAATAATAGAGCTGATGGAGACGACATTTTAGGTGATGCATATGAATATCTCATGCGTCACTTTGCAACTGAATCCGGCAAAAGCAAAGGGCAATTCTATACTCCAGCTGAAGTATCACGCATAATGGCAAAAGTCATTGGAATCAATGCGGCAAAAAGTGCTGATCAAACGATTTATGACCCTACTTGCGGATCTGGGTCTCTTCTTCTTAAGGCACATGATGAAGCTCGATCAAATACAGGCTTAGATCTTGCCCTATATGGTCAAGAAAACGACAATGCGACTGCCGCTCTTGCCAAAATGAACATGATTTTACACCACTGTCCTACGGCAGAAATCTGGAAAGATAACGTTCTATCAAGCCCCTATTTCAAGCAACCAAATGGCGCATTAAAGACATTCGATTTTGTAGTTTCTAATCCCCCTTTCTCCACTAAGGCGTGGAGTCATGGTTTCGACCCTTACAACGATACTTACAATCGTTTTAACTATGGTATTCCACCGACTAAAAACGGTGACTATGCCTTTTTGCTCCATGTTCTAGCGTCATTAAAGAGCACGGGTAAGGGAGCGATCATTCTTCCCCACGGTGTTCTATTTCGTGGAAATGCTGAAGCCGCAATTCGAGAGCAATTGATTAAGCGAGGGTTTGTGAAAGGAATCATTGGACTCCCTGCTAACCTATTTTATGGAACTGGCATTCCCGCTTGTATCATCATTCTCGACAAGGAACATGCTGACACACGCGACGGCATTTTTATGATCGATGCAAGCAAGGGATTCATAAAAGACGACAACAAAAACCGACTACGCGATCAGGATATTCATAAAATTGTAGATACGTTTAACAATCAGCTAGACATCACCAAATATTCGCGACTTGTCCCTTTTCTCGAAATCGAAGCAAATGGTTACAACCTCAATATTCCTCGTTATATTGACAGCACGGAACCGGAGGATTTACAGGACATAGAAGGGCATTTAAAAGGAGGAATTCCTGATCGTGACATCAATAGCCTAGAGCAATACTGGAAAGTGTTCCCAAGTTTGCGAGAAGTTCTTTTCTCACCTGCCAACCGATCTGGCTACAATCAGCTCAAAATTACACTCGAAGATATTAACTCAATAATTTTTGGGCATGAGGAATTTGTTAATTTTAGCAGGAGTGTTACTGCTTTATTCCTCCAATGGAAGGAGCACAACATTCTCCGATTGAGAAATATCGCCAATAGTGACCATCCGAAAATCCTGATCAAAAAACTTTCTGAGAGCCTGCTCGAAGTTTTCCAAAAGGCAAGTTTATTAGACCCCTACGACGTCTATCAACATTTGATGACCAATTGGGCTGAAACGATGCAAGACGACGTTTACATGATTGTAAGCGATGGATGGCGCGGCGCCAATAAGCTTAGATTGATTGTTGAAGATAAGGATAAGAAAAATAAGGAAAAAGCAGACCTGGTCATTGGCAAGCAAAAATACAAGGCTGATTTTATTCCTCCCTCTCTTGTAATTGCCCGCTATTTCTTTGAAGAGCAAAGACACCTTGAGCAACTCGAAATGGATTGTAATACCATTGTCCAGCAAATGGAAGAATTGGATGAGGAACAGGGTGGAGAAGAAGGGCTTCTAATAGACGCTAAGAACGAAAAAGATAAGGTGACAAAGGTAAGCCTCAAAGCTCGACTTGCCATGATCAAACGAGACCCCGATGCCGAGGATGAGCGCAATGTTCTCTCTAACTATCTTGATTTAATTGAAAAAGAGACCGTTGCAAAGAAGAAATTGAGTAATGCTCAAGATGAACTTATGATTAGAGTTGCCGCTCAATACGGAAAACTTACCGAAGATGAAATAAAAACTCTGGTGATTGAGGATAAGTGGTTAACAGCATTGTCCAATGATATTCAGACTGAAATGAATCGTGTCTCACAGTTTTTATCCGGCAGAATTAATGAATTAGCTGAACGTTATGCAACCCCTCTTCCTACTATTGAGCAAGAGGTAGAAAGCTATAAGCTTAAAGTCGAGAACCATTTGAGAAGGATGGGATTTGATTGGGAAGCTGTGGCATCCAAGTCGGAAGGAGTTGTTTCATGAGTTATTCAATTCCAAGTCTACCGCTGAAGATTGAATTAGAAACAAAGCCCATTCTAAAAAAGCTAATGAAAGCACAGCAGGCACTCGCTGAAGTGAAGGGTGTACGTGGAGTGAGTCCGAACCAAT